>JBEKWK010000073.1:0-10427 GCA_049513175.1 FCB group bacterium | reverse complement strand
CTTATTTTGAGTCTTTGAAATTTATTAATGGGACAAATAATAAAATGAGTAAAATTAAACAAAAAATTTTTCAGACGAAGAGTAAATGAGTAACTTTCAATTATATCGCTTAGGGTTGGTGATGGAGCCGGAACAAGGTAATATAATGGAAGCTGAAGGTATACTTAATCCAGCTACTATTCGTGGTCCTGACGGAAATCTTTACTTGTTTCCCCGTTTAGTCGCAAAAGGCAATTATTCAAGAATCGGTATTGCCCGGGTTCTTTTTAATGCAGAAGGCGACCCTTCAGGTGTCGAAAGGTTAGGTATTGTACTTGAGCCTGAAGCAGATTACGAACATCGGGAAGATGGTAGCGGTGGCTGCGAGGATGCTCGTATCACATTTGTCGAACCGCTTCAGTGCTACATTATGACTTACACAGCACTTTCGTCTAATGGTCCAAGGATAGCAATTGCCTTATCTGAGGATTTGTTCCGCTGGGAACGCTTAGGGCTGGCTAAATTTGAGGCTTATCGTGGCATAGATTTCGTCAATGTGGACAACAAAGATGCCTGTGTTTTTCCTGTCGCAGTTCCCAACCATATAGGGAAAATGCAACTGGGCATACTACATCGCCCCCTTTTTTATGGAACTCTTCCCGAGGAAACTGTCTGCCAGTCCGCAGACAGGATGGTGGACCTCGGTCACGAAAGCATCTGGATTTCTTACTGCCCGATGGTTCTGGAAGGAAATGAACAACAGCATTTAGGCTTGTTTAATTCACATCATCGTCTGGCTTCTCCAGTGTCCTCATGGGAGATGCTGAAAATCGGCGGTGGTACTCCTCCCGTCTTAACCCGGCACGGCTGGTTAATCATTTACCATGGCGTTAGCGAAATTGTGGAATCAATCAAGGATAGGCACCAATTGTGCTACTCAGCCGGTGTTATGATACTATCGAAGGAGCATCCTCGTGTGATACTCTATCGTTCTGGAGAACCTGTGTTGACTCCGGAACTGCCGCAAGAACGGCTCGGAATTGTTGACAATGTTGTGTTTCCAACCGGTATAGACCGGCGAGACGATATAGGCTTACCTGATCGGTATGACGTATATTATGGGATGGCTGATAACAGAATAGGCGTAGCACGACTTGATGTACCGGAATTCTTGCCACCTAGAAAAGTAGCTTATCATCCTGAAGCAAAAATGTAAAGTAACTGATTTGGAAAAATAAGAAGGATGAAAGAATACAATATGAAACCCAATATAGAAAAACCTAATAATACCGAATCAAAGCCCAATATTAAGGACGATCTAAAATCCTTACCCATGGTTGAACTTCAATCAAAATTAGAATCGTCACCGGATGGGTTAAGTCAAGCCGAGGCTGAGAAACGGCTGGCTAAATATGGTCCTAATGAAATTGAAGAAAAGAAAACCAATCCGTTACTTAAGTTCCTCACCTATTTTTGGGGTCCCATCCCCTGGATGATTGAAGTGGCGGTTATTCTTTCGGCTGTAGTCAAGCACTGGCCCGACTTTTTCATTATTCTTCTTCTGCTTCTGGCTAATGCTGTAGTAGGTTTTTGGGAAGAACGCCAGGCAGGAAACGCCATTGAAGCTCTCAAGGCTAAACTAGCAGTAAAAACTCGTGTGAAACGTGATGGTAAGTGGATTACCCCCGCATCTCGGGAGTTGGTGCCGGGTGACGTCATTCGCTTGCGACTGGGTGATATTGTACCGGCGGATGCCCGTTTGCTGGAAGGTGACCCGGTGGAAGTGGACCAATCCGCTTTGACAGGAGAATCATTACAAGTTACACGCAAATCAGGTGAAGCGGTTTTTTCCGGCTCAATTATTCGTCAAGGCGAAATCGGTGCAATGGTCTATACTACGGGTGCAAACACTTATTTTGGCAAGACAGCACAACTTGTTCAGGAAGCACACACCATCTGTCACTTTCAAAAAGCTGTGCTTAAAATCGGTAATTACCTGATAATTCTCGCTGTGGCTCTGGTTGTTGTTATTATTACAGTTGCTATATTCCGAGGCGACCCGATAATAGCAACATTACAATTTGCCCTGGTACTTACTGTTGCGGCAATTCCTGTGGCGATGCCGACGGTATTGTCGGTAACGATGGCTGTTGGAGCGCGTCTGCTTGCAAGGAAAAAGGCTATTGTAAGCCGTTTAGTTGCAATCGAGGAATTAGCAGGTGTTGATATTTTATGTGCGGATAAGACCGGTACTCTTACACAAAACAAGCTGACACTTGGCGAACCGTTCTGTCTGAACAATCTTCCCCCGGAGCAAGTCATCCTTTTTGCTTCCCTGGCATCGCGGACTGAAAATAACGATACGATAGACCTTGCTGTTATGAGCGGATTGAAAAATAAAGATGCAATGAAGGGTTACGAGGTAATTCATTTTATGCCGTTCGATCCGGTACATAAACGCACAGAGGCTACAGTCAAAACCTCAGACGGAAAAACTTTCAAAGTAACAAAGGGAGCTCCGCAAGTTATACTGGAATTATCTTCCAATAACGGGCAGATGAAACCCGAAGTCGAAAAGGCGGTCAACGAATTTGCGGAACGTGGCTTTCGTTCATTGGGCGTGGCACATGCTGAAGGGGACGGACAATGGCAATTTGTAGGAGTTCTGCCTTTATTTGACCCGCCACGGGAAGATGCCAAGTCCACAATCGCAACAGCCCTTGCAATGGGCGTAAAGGTCAAAATGGTTACAGGCGATGCAATAGCCATTGCAAAGGAAACTGCTAAAAAGTTAGATATGGGTACAAATATACTCAATGCAGGTAGCCTGGGTGATGCAAAGCATGATGAGACCCCAGAGGTAGCAAAATCAATTGAGAATGCGGACGGTTTCGCACAAGTATTTCCCGAACACAAGTTCCACATTGTAAGTGTCCTTCAAAAACTAGGGCATATAGTAGGAATGACGGGCGATGGTGTAAATGATGCCCCAGCCTTGAAGAAAGCCGATTGCGGAATCGCCGTTTCAGATGCTACAGACGCGGCACGTGCTGCAGCGTCTATTGTGCTGATGATGCCCGGTTTGTCAGTGATTATTGATGCTATTAAGGAAAGCCGCCGCATCTTTCAGCGTATGAACAGTTATGCGATTTACCGCATTGCAGAGACATTACGTGTCTTGTTTTTTATGACACTGGCAATACTTGTCTTTAATTTTTACCCATTGACTGCGGTGATGATAGTGATGCTTGCATTGCTAAACGACGGAGCCATACTATCTATTGCCTATGATAATGTTCATTATAAGGACACGCCAGAGTTTTGGAATATGAGAATGGTGCTTGGGATTTCAACAGTATTAGGTATCATTGGGGTTATTTCCGCATTCGGTTTGTTTTATCTCGGTGAAAGAGTCTTTCATCTTGACCGTATGCACATACAAACGTTGATGTATTTAAAACTTTCAGTAGCCGGACATCTGACAATTTTCCTGACACGTACACGCGGACCGTTCTGGTCAATACGCCCGGCGAAAATTTTGTGGGCAGCGGTACTCGGTACACAAATCGTGGCGACATTGATTGCGGTTTATGGGTTGTTTATGACACCTCTCGGCTGGGGTTGGGCATTGTTCGTCTGGGGTTATGCTCTGGTATGGTTCCTTTTAAATGACCGTGTGAAACTGCTTGCGTATAAGATTTTTGACCCGGTCAAATCCAGGATTCAATCAGATCTAAAGCCGAAAATAGCGGAAATGGCTTATGAACTGTATGAGCAGCAAGGTTATAAAGACGGAAATGATGTTCAGAATTGGCTCAATGCAGAAAAAAAAGTTAAGAAAAATGAGTCAGATAAATGAAAAAAAATATTATAAGAAAGCGATAAGTATGAAAATTAATTCAGAAGATTTCCGAGTGAAACCGAGAGAAAATATAAAACTTAATAAATGGGATACTCAGACAATTCCGTTCTACAAGTCGAAGGAACAATATATAGAAATTCTCGAAGAGCATATTGAGAAACTAAGCTCGCTTCAGAGCCTGTTATATGCTTCAAATAGCTATGCTTTACTATTGATATTTCAGGGGATGGACGCTGCCGGCAAGGATGGGATTATTGGGCACGTTATGTCAGGTGTTAATCCGCAGGGTTGCGAAGTTTTCAGTTTCAAACAGCCAAGTACTAACGAGTTAGAGCATGATTTTCTCTGGCGGACAACTAAATGCCTTCCCGAAAGGGGACGAATTGGAATTTTCAACCGTTCCTACTACGAAGAGGTTCTTATTGTTCGTGTACATCCTGAGATTCTCATCAGTCAGGGTATTTCGGAGGAGTTGTACAAAAAGAAGGATTTTTGGAAGAAAAGGTATAATTCAATAGTAAACTTAGAAGTGCATCTTAACCGAAACAACACTATAATTATTAAATTTTTCCTGCACTTGTCGAAGGAAGAACAACGAAAGCGATTTATAGCACGAATTGATGAACCGGAAAAAAACTGGAAATTCAGCATTGCCGACATCAAAGAACGTAAATTTTGGAAACAATACCAAAATGCGTTCGAAGATTGCATAAGTGCGACAAGCTCGAAGAAAGCACCCTGGTATATAGTTCCGGCAGATGACAAAAAGAATGCCCGGTTGATAGTCTCCCAAATTTTAGTTGATACACTTGCTGATTTAAAAATGGAATATCCAAAGACTACAGCAAAACGGAGTGAGGAACTGAAGTTAATTCGACAAAAATTATTATAGTTAAACTATGACGAATAAGCTAGAACAGGATGGCTTCGCCTGAAAATTGTAAATTGAAATGTATTAAGATGAGAACAACTATACCAAATTGGAATTTTTGAAAAAATAAATTATAAGGATTTAAGCGATGAATGAAAATGAACACACTCACAATCTGTTGGAAATGCAGGAAAAAGAAGAGGCTAAACATGACCATAAACCTTACTGGAAACGGGTACATCACAGTTGGATTTTTTGGATTTTCCTGGTTTTGACATTGTTAGCTATATTATATTATACAATGACTGATGACTTTTCATTTGCACCTCGCAGCCGAGCGAAGCAGCCATTGGAAAATATCAGTCCTTAGACTTTTATAACTATTGAATAATGAGAACTGAATATTCAAGATCTTAAAAATTTTTGTAAAAATTATTAACATTAATTAAGTTATTGAAATAATTTTAGGGCTTAAAATCTGTGAATTATGTAACTTTTTCCCAAACTTATGTAACAATTATTGAAGTGATTAACAATATCTTAGCATAATTATTATTTAGCATAAAACTAGAGTATATTAAATGAAAAATACTATAAATAAAAAATCGGAAGTGTTTGCTTCTGTAGTTGTAATTGCGATTTTGACTATTTCATCTATATGTTACAGCCAAGTAGGGCTGGAATCGAAAGAAAACAATAAGCAATTAAATGAATCCGGAAATTCTCCCATTAATAATACCATTGCTTTCCAAAGTGATACTATAAAGGGTACGCCGGATGAGAAGATAATTAAAGCTAATTCAGAACCGGCTAATAAGGATAACCAGATTAAATCTATAGACTCTACCAAGTATAATATGTTTGGTAATTTGTTGAATGACGACCCAAAATATAATCCGAGAAGCTCTATATGGATACCGGCTGTGGAAGTTGTTGGGGATAATTTTGTTACAAGTTTATTAAATACCTATATTTTAAAGTCGAGTTTTTCCCGTGTGGGATTTCGTTCCTGGGGAACGAATTTAAAAGCAGGCTTGCCCTGGGGAACCGGCTGGATGTGGGACAAGGATAGATTCGCCAATAATTTTATCACGCATCCTTTTGGCGGGAGTGAATTTTTTAATGGCGCTCGTACGAATGGATATAATTATTGGGAATCAATGGGATTCACATTATTTGGAAGCTATATGTGGAAAATCTTTGGCGAAACAGGGGTGCCGGAACGCGAAGATTTGATTAATACTACTTTATCCGGTGCAATGGCAGGTGAAGTAACTTATAGGATGAGTTCACTTATTTTGGATGACAGGACAACCGGTACGGAGAGATTTATTAGAGAATTTTGCGCAGCTCTTGTTGATCCGGTGAGATTTGTTGACAGGTTATGTAGTGGGGGATTAACAAGGGTATCTCCTGTTGAAGTATATCAGAAAGAACCGATTAATGTAGAGTTTTCTGCAGGAATGCGAAAATTCGATGATGGAAGAAGCTTCTGGACAGGTCCTCAAAACACAATTTTATTACTTGAACTTGATTATGGATATCCCTTTGAGGATAGAACCCGTAAGCCTTTTGATTACTTTACGGGCAGATCGGAATTAAACTTCGGTGTAGGAAGAAAATTTTTTAATTCTTTGACAGGAGAAGGGATTTTATATGGTAAAAATATGAAAACCGGCGATTTGGAAATGCTGTTAGGATTATTTCAGCAATATGATTATTTTGATAATAAAACTTTCGAGCTTGGAACTATATCTTTCGGCGGCGGAATAATGTCGAGGCTTCCCATATATCATGATTCCTATCTTTTTACTAATATCTTTCTTGCAGTTGTACCTTTTGGCGGAAATAGTACCCAATTTGGTCCTGATACTACACAAATAAGGGATTATAATTTCGTAGGCGGAATGGAAACAAAGTTTGAATGCGGGCTTAATCTTTTTTGGGGGAGCATTCAAATAGTTGGTTATTATTGGTGGCTTCGTACTTATAATGCTGCCGGTGCTTTTCTGGATGGTGGTGCAGTGGGGAATAATAATGTTTGTTTACTCAAGCCAAGAATTACTATCAGAATATATAAAAACCTGAGCATAGGATTTGAGCAATTGATGTATTTCACTGATAGATATATGGATAATAAGAGCAGTTTTCATGATGTCAGAACCGAACAGAAAATTTATATTACGGTTAATGTAGGAAATTTCAAGCTTTAATAATTCAATGAGGTATTAGGTGTGTGGAATTAGGAGTTAAAAAATTAATCAAATTTTTCTCTGGTTACTAAGCTCCTGCTTAGTAACCTTAATTAAGATGTTCCCAAGCGGGAGCTTGGGAACAAGGACAAAATCCACCACTTCTTATTAAATAATCGGAAAAATTGATACAAGGAACTAATAAAAAAATATACATTATGAAACAAAAAATTCTTTTATTAATTCTATTTATAATTTTCAGTAACTATACCCTTTTTGCACAAAACAAATATACATTTACTCAGTTCGCTAATGAAACTGTCACTTTCGTAAAGCAACCTGTAAAATGGACAGGAAATGATTATCTCAAAATCGGGTTGATAGCCGTCGGAACAGGTTTAACAATGTTTGCAGACCAGCCGATTCGCAGTCTTGTTAAAAAAGACCAGAGTTATTATTATAGTTTCCCGATTGTATTAGGGCGAATGTATGGTGAACTATATTCTCCTGTAGCTTTCTTCGGCGGTTTTGCCATTTATTCATTGATAACCGGAGATATCCTAGCAAGGAAAATCGCTTATGAAATCGGGCAGGCTTCACTCTATGCAGGAGGATTAACTTTCCTTTTAAAAATGTCAATCGGAAGAGCAAGACCGTTTATGGAAGAAGGTGCTACTTCATATCACCCGTTTTCCTCGATTTTTATTCAGGATTATCATTCATTGCCCGGGGGTCATTCCACAGCGGCTTTTACAATTTCGACCGTTCTTTCAAGAAATGCAAAATCAGGTTGGTTAAAAGTATTATTTTATGTGCCTGCTGTATTCACCATGATTTCGAGAGTTTACCAGGACCAGCATTGGACATCCGATAATGTAATGGGTGCCGCACTTGGTTATTATATTGCTACTTGGTGTGTAGATAAACATGAAAAAGCCGCTCCACCGGATTCTAAAGCTATTCAACAAGGCATGATGGAACGTAATCAATATCAACCAATCATTACAGGAGAATTTAACGGGATAAACCTGGTTTTCCGTATACTATAGAAACAGTTAGCAGTTATCAGTTGCTCGTTGTTAGTTGTTAGTAATAAACTTTACAAACTTTATGAACTTTGACCTTGTTCCCAAGCTCCCGCTTGGGAACACTTAGTTTGGGTTACTAAGCAGGAGCTTAGTAACCAGATGGTAAAATTCCGCAATGAACGGACAGAATACTGTTTTGTCCCTACTTTATAAACTTTACAAACTTTCATGACCTTGTTCCCAAGCTCCCGCTTGGGAACACTTAGTTTGGGTTACTAAGCAGGAGCTTAGTAACCAGATGGTAAAATTCCGCAATGAACGGACAGACCACTGTTTTGTCTCTACTTTCAACTTTAAAACTTTTTACTTTCTACTTTCAACTGATAAAATCTGTGAATTATGTAAGTTTTTCCCGGAATTGTGTAACATTTATTGTTCAGCATTTCTTTACATTTGTAAATTGTAATTTATTTTCAATTTTCTATCATAATAAATCTATTTTAAAAAAATTATGAATTTAAAAAGAATCTTTGGTGCGATACTTACCATCCTCGGTATAGGCGGTCTTATTTATACTGCCATATTATTTGTACATACCTCCGGAGGAGTACGTGATGTTAAGGCATTAATAATTTACGGAGTACTTGGTCTTATATTCTTCATCGCCGGCATCAGCCTTGTCCGGACAACAACAGATGAATCGAAATAAAACCATATGCTTTACAGGTCTGTTATTTGCAGTTGTAATAACACTTCTCTTTCCATTACATTCATTTGCTTTCGGAATATTAGCTCATGAGGCAAATATTGACAATGCCTGGGAAAAATCCATACGCCCGTTATTAAAAATTAAATATCCAAGGGCAACAGACAGTGCATTGCAGGTGGCACATTCTTATGCTTACGGGGGAGCTATTATTCCCGATATAGGCTATTATCCTTTCTGCAGTGCTTTCTTCACAAATTTGATACATTATGTTGACAACGGAGATTTTATTAACACATTAATTGATTCGGCACAGGATGTGAACGAATATGCTTTTGCACTCGGGGTTTTGAGTCATTATTTTACGGATGAATTCGGACATCCCTTATGCACAAATCATGTGGTACCTGTACTTTTTCCTGAATTACAAAAAGAATTCGGAGATATAATCACATACGAACAAGCCGAAACAGAACATTCAAGAGTTGAATATGGATTCGATGTTGTGCAAACTGCTATCGGAAACTATAAAACGGAAGATTATCATAGTTTTATCGGTTTCCAGGTAAGCCAGCCTTTGTTGGAGAGGGCATTCCTTAAAACTTATAAATTTGAATTAAAACAAATTTTCAATAGTTTGTCAATAGAAATTGCATTGTTCCGGTTTACAGTAAACAATATAGTTCCGGAATTAACAAGGGATGCTTACCGAATAAGAAAATCCATAATATCAGAATTAAATCCGTTAGAGGAAAAAGATAAATACGAATATAACATTGATAAAGTTGCTTATGAAAAAGAATTTGGAACGATTCCGATAAAAGCAATCGTACTATCGTTTATTGTAGGGTTGATACCGAAAATCGGACCATTGGAGGTATATAAATTCAAGGAACCAAGTCCTGAAGTTCTGGATTTATTCAAAAAAACAATGAATACTATACTATTGAATTACTCAAAATATTTGAAAAGATTAAGAACTGCACATAAGAGAAGTCCCCGTCTGGAAAATATTAATTTTGATACAGGTAAAAAAACTGTCATAGGCGATTATAAGCTTGCTGACGAAACATACCGGGAGTTAATTAAAAAACAAAAGAAAAAGCAAGAATAAATTTTAGTTAAAAGTTGAAAGTATAAAGTTAAAAGTAAAGATACAGAAAATATTTTTTTCTCAACTTTTCACTTTCAACTTTCTACTTTCAACTGATTTCATCAGTGAATTATGTAAATTTTTCTGCTTGAAGTGTTTTACCAAAATATATTTTGTTTTTAATAAATTTATGTTTAAATTTAGTATATTATAAATCGGAAATCTAAAATTAGAAGAAAAAGGAAAAAGAGACTTTACGGTTAGTGTTCATAGAACGATTCGGTAGGATTCGCATTATTACAAAAATTGATTAATAGTGAATTTCATATATATCGAAGAGATCGAAAATGGCAAAGCAATTTCTTCAAATCTCGTTAACAATTTTAATTTTTTGTTACCTGTTAAGCTACAACTTACAAGCACAGCAGCCAAGTTTACATAATATTAATCCTGCAAATTATGCACAAGATGGTAATTGGGGTATGATAGCTTTTCCTCATTTTAATTCTAATGGTAATCTTATGATTTATAATAATGCAGACCCAAGGAATAAGTGACTTCAATGATAAAGACAGATTTAGGTTTTTATATCTTTGGAGAAAATATAAAAAAGAACTTTGGGGAAATGAATTTAGGTATACTTATAAAATAATTTTGAAATAATGATAGAAGCTTTAAAATGAAAAAGATATTTGG
>JBEKWK010000072.1:0-10465 GCA_049513175.1 FCB group bacterium | reverse complement strand
AGTAAGGTCGCTTCCGGGAATCATTTTCGCTCCTAATAAAATAATATCCGATAATTTAATTTCGGATGAAAAGGTTTTCCCTCCATCAGAAGAATTGCTATAATATAGTGATGTTTTGCCACTACTCATTTTATAGCCTACAAATGTGACATGAATTTTTCCGGTATTATCAACATCAATAGAAGAAAATTGGACAAAAGTATATGTTCCACTGGATATTAAAACCGTATCAGGTGAAAAAACTTTGCTGTTTGCTTCTTTTTTAGCAAGGAAAATGGTATAAAAGGGTGAACCATAATTAGAACCGACATATGTCATTGAAGCATATAAATTGTCTTGATACGGTGAATTAGACCTATCAACAGCCATCCATTGTTTATCATACATACCCGTAAGATTGAAATATCCTGAATAATGTGTACTTAATATTTTAATAGCGTCGTTGGATTCTCTGTTCCAATCTGCACCTCCATTTGTTGAATATGCCCAATATATTGCCGCATAAATTGAATCAGGATTTAATCCAACAACATGAGCAAAAAGATTTATCCATGAAAAATATAACTTACCTTTTGTATCAAATCCTAAAACCGGGTCTCCGCCGCCGAGAACAAATGAATTAGCCATTTGAGGCAGATTTTTGAATGTGCTTTTATTCCATGTTTTGCCGAAATCATTAGTATAGTACAAAGGACATAAAAGTGGTTCCATAGGGTTATAACGGTCTTGTCTGATAGGTGAAATCACAATATTATTAGAATCAGTAGGATTAATCACAGCATGCAACTCTGATTCAGGAGCAGTGTCATTGGAAACTTCAACTTCGTTTTGACCAAGCAATGCGTCTTTTTTAACCTTCTCATTATTTGGAATTAAATTATTCTTCTGATTTTGTTCCAATATTGTATGAATTTTTTCAAAAGGGATGATTAACTTCTCATTTTTCCAAAATTCATAAACAGGGTCAATTTTTGATGTATTTTTTTCCTGTGCTACTAATGAAATAATGGCTGTAAATGCTAATGACAAATAAAATGAGAAACGAACTAAATGCCAAAAAAAGACCACATTTCTTGAATTCATTTTAATACCTTATAGAAATTATTATGTTTAAGAGATTTCATAGTTAGTAAATTAGAAAAATTTGAGTGAGAAACAAAAAGTGTTTTTTATATTCATAATAAAATAATTAATTTAACCTAAAGTCAAAACTATAAAAGCATATCATTCACCTTTAAATATTCTACACGCATGCACTTGTCCTGCACAAATGCAATATTATTTTTTTCGGCTAACATTTTTGCATCTTCACTTATAATCCCCTCCTGAAGCCAGATTAAATTAACATCTCCTTTTACCCTTTTTCTTTCTACTGCTTCTTCAACAACTGATAATGCCTGCTCGGAGGGTCTGAATACATCTAATATTTCAATTTTGTCAGGAACATCCATTAATTTAGAATAAGATTTCTTTCCTTCGATTTCATCTATTGTAGGATTTATAGGAATAATGTTATATCCTTGTTCCATAAGATAAACCGGTACAGAATTAGAAGGCTTCGCCGGATTTTTTGACATACCGTAAACAGCAATGTTTTTGTAATTCTTGAAAATAGGCAGGAAATCCATATTTTTCCTCATAAATGTTTTATAAATTTGTAATTTTGACGATTGTTCAATCTGTTTATTTGAAATATACTGACCATAATTAGACTGATTGAGGGATAAATAAAATTGAAAATTTTGTGTCTTATTTCAATAGCATGATATTTATAGAAACAATAATAAAATTAATCTGATTAGTATATGAAAAAGGCTTTAATTACCGGAATAACGGGACAAGACGGCTCCTACCTTGCGGAATACTTGCTCTCCAAAAATTATGAAGTTCATGGTATTATCAGGCGGGCAAGCACGTTTAATACTCAAAGGATTGACCATATATACAAAGACCCGCTGGAATATAAAGTGAATCTCTTATTGCATTACGGTGATTTGTCTGACCCCGGATTACTTACAGAATTAATGTATAATATTAAACCTGATGAAATATATCATCTTGGAGCTCAGAGTCATGTACGGGTATCTTTCGATATGCCGGAATATACAGGGAATATTTCTGGACTCGGGACTACCCGCTTATTGGAAGCGATAAGAAGAAGCGGCATAAACACAAGGTATTATCAGGCATCTTCCTCAGAATTATTTGGTTCAGCTCCTCCACCTCAAAATGAAAAGACAAATTTTCAACCTAAAAGTCCTTATGCAATAGCCAAATTATATGCTTATTGGATGACTGTAAATTATCGTGAAGCATATAATATTTTTGCAAGTAACGGAATTCTTTTTAATCATGAAAGCCCCAGACGGGGAGAAACTTTTGTTACAAGAAAAATAACAAGAGGAATTTCAAGAATATTATCCGGAAAACATAAAAAAATATTTTTCGGTTATCTCGATGCTAAGCGTGACTGGGGATTTGCACCTGAATATGTAGAAATGATGTGGCTTATGCTTCAACATAGTAAACCTGATGATTTCGTTGTCGGAACCGGTGACAGCCATTCAGTCAGGGAATTTATTGAAAATGCCTTTCAATACTGCGGTATCGAAATCGAATGGAAACATAAAGGTAAGGATGAAAAAGCTATAATTAAAAGCAACATTTCAAAATGGAAGGATAATATAAAAGTTGGAGATATCGTAATTGAAATTGATAAAAGATATTTCAGACCAACCGAAGTTGATTATCTCAAAGCAGATATTTCCAAGGCTCAAAAGGAATTAAGCTGGAAGCCGAAGGTCGTATTTTCAGAACTCGTTCAGGTAATGATGGATTATGATATGCTGCAATCAGGCATAGAGCCTCCGGGTAAAGGTATAGAAGCCATTAAGTCCAAAGGCATAAACTGGACAGAACATAAATTAAGTTCAAATTTATAATTGTATATAATTATGAAAAAAGAAGAGAATTCTAAAATATATATTCCGGGTCATCTCGGAATGGTCGGTTCGGCTATTCACAGAAATTTAAAAAATAAAGGTTATAACAATTTTTTACTTATCTCAGAAACTGAATTAGACCTGCGACGGCAGAGTCTCGTAGAAGATTTATTTAATTCCGAAAAACCGGATTATGTAATACTTGCCGCAGCCAAAGTCGGAGGAATTTTAGCAAATAATACTTATAAAGCTGAATTTATATATGATAACATGGTGATTGCTTCAAATATCATTAATACAGCTTGGAAATTTGGTGTTCAAAAATTATTGAATTTAGGCTCATCATGTATTTATCCAAAATTAGCTCCACAGCCTCTTAAAGAACAATACCTTCTGACAGGTGAACTGGAGCCGACAAATGAACCTTATGCCATTGCAAAAATTTCAGCAATAAAGCTATGCCGTTATTATAACGAACAATATGGTACGAATTTCATTTCTGTAATGCCTACTAATCTATATGGGAAAAACGATAATTATAATCTTGAAACATCGCATGTACTGCCGGCTTTAATCAGGAAAATGATTCTTGCAAAAGAACTCTCAGAAGAGAATTTGGAATTTATTTATAAAGATATTTCTAAATATAAAATCGGTTTTGGTTTGGATAACAATATTCAAACTAACAACATTCCAACTATAATAGCTGCATTAGAAAAAGTCGGTATTACAAAAAACTATATAAAAATTTGGGGAACAGGAAATGTTTACCGTGAATTTCTGCATGTTGAGGACATGGCTCAGGCGTGTGTTTTTCTGATGGAAAATTATTCATATAGGGAAATAGGTGAATTTATTAATATCGGAACTGGTCGTGATATTACAATCAAAGATTTAGTAAATCTTATAAAGCAGATAGTCGGTTTTAGAGGAGATATTATTTTTGATGCTGATAAACCTGAAGGAACACCAAAGAAATTATTGGATGTATCAAGGTTATTTTCTCTTGGCTGGAAACCGCAAATAGACCTGGAAAAAGGGATAACTAATATTGTGCAAGAATATTTGCAAAACACATAATATAATTTTTGAAGCTATCCATATATGATTTTTTAAAAATAAAGATTTACAAATTTCGTTATTCATTTTAGAAATTATTACTTACAGAGAGATTTATTATGCCGACATATGAATATAAATGTAAAACTTGTGGTAAAGAATTCGATTATACTCAAAGAATAACAGAAGCTGCACTAACAAATTGTCCAAATGAAATTTGTCAGCAGGCAATTAAAGGAAACGGACAAGTTGAAAGAAAAATCAGTAAAAATATCGGTTTGGTTTTCAATGGCAGTGGGTTTTACCTGACTGATTATGTTCATAAAAAAGACAGTTTTTCACCTCCTTCATCAAATAATAACTCTGTTTCTACTAAAGTATCTGATGAGAAAACTTCATCTGCATCTAGTGTTGAATCAAAAACTGTTGATATAAAGAAAACAGTTGATATAAAAAAAACTGCCTGATGTGATTAATTTTATACAATAATATTTTATTAAACAACATAAATTTATAAATTCCATTTGACAAAAAATATTATGAAACTATTACCGTTTTATAATATATATAAATGTACAATTTTAATCAGTAATTACTCTTCGAGAATTGATGCGGAAAATAGTTGTTATACCTACCTATAACGAACGTGAAAACGTTTTTAATATTATTAATGCAATTCATAGTGTAATTCCTGAAATAGAAATATTAATTGTTGATGATAATTCTCCGGACGGTACGGCAGACATTGTAAAGGAGATGCAATTAACTGATACAACAATCCATCTGATAGAGCGGTCAGGTAAAATGGGCTTAGGAACAGCTTATTGTGCCGGCTTCAAGTGGGCGCTTGATAATGGTTTTGAAATAATTGTAGAAATGGATGCCGATTTTTCCCATAATCCTGATATTATTCCCGTATTTATAAAGGAAATTGAAACCCATGACCTTATTCTTGGTTCGAGATACATTAGTGGTGTAAACGTCGTAAACTGGCCCCTGAGCCGCCTGATATTAAGTTATGGAGCTAATTTGTATACAAGGATAATTACGGGTTTATCTATTAAGGATGCAACGGGTGGCTTCAAATGCTTCAGAGCGGAATCACTAAGCAAAATTAACCTTTCTAAAATTCACTCAAACGGTTACGGTTTCCAAATCGAAATGACTTACAGGCTCTGGAAAAAAGGAGCAAGAATCAAAGAAATACCCATAATTTTTATTGACCGCAGAAGCGGTGTATCTAAAATGAATAAACATATAATCTGGGAAGCAATTTTTTTAGTCTGGAAATTACGTTTCGGTTCTATGTTCTCAAAGAACTTTTAAAAGTTATATTAATTTATTATTTCCTGATTAATAAACTCTCCTTCTTTCACAGTTTCTGTTTTCTATTTACTATTTCCTGTATAAACAACATTTTGGAAGTTTACTATAAACATCATCGGTAGCTTTATATTTTTCGTTATCGTGCCCGGCATCTGCCAAAGATTTTTCTAATCTGTCCAAATCAGGCATATCTTCTTTATAAAATATTGTTAGAAGTTTTGTGCCTTTATCCCATTCAGAATTTGTAATATTTTTGAACTCATTTGCAACTGTTTCTATTCTCTTTTTACACATGTCACAGTTACCATTAACACTGATAGTCTTTTTTAAAAGTGAAGTGTCATTTCCCGATGGGAGTAAAGATTCCTGCTGAGATGAAAAATCAAAACTTTTAGATATGCTCAATGATACTGAGTATTTATTCGTTAGCTGTTCACTGTTTACATTTTTATAAAACGGCTGATTGTATTGAAAAGAAAAGAACCAATAATTATTTAGATTATAAGAAAGCATAGGAGAAATAAATGCAATTACACCTCCGGAAGCATTAATATATGAATAATTATTTCTTGAGGTATCCGATGTGAGTGCTTTTTCCCTGATTTCAGAACGTAATTGAAGCATCCCTGAAAACTCCGAACTAATGCGGTAAATTCCTATTAATGATAAGTTGTATAGGTTACCATATTTATGGTTCAAGGTCTCTGTTTTTATTGTCTGAGACATTTCAAATGAATTTACCGACAACAGCGATAAACTGCTGTTTTCAAATTTCTTTGATAAATTCAGACCAAGGTTGTACTTATAATTTCCTGATGACGGTTGTTCGTCTATCGGCATGACAATATCATCGTACTGTTGGTTAAAATGACCTACAGGGATTGTCAATTTTGCTGTTTGCATAACTTCAAATAATTTATCATCACTTTTATAAGTGCTGTAAATTAATCCAATGTTTAAATCGGCAATTCCATGTGTATATCTTAAATAATCAAGATTAACAAATTTTTGTGCTTTATTAAAAAAATAACCGATATCTGTCGTTAACCGCATTTTATTTGAGATTCCATAAGATAAAGATAAGGATGAGAAATTAAAATAACTATCTATATATGTTTTATCTAACTTTTGTATTCCGTTATAATAAGTATCAGATATTGAGTACATATGTGAATAAGTCATCATTAATATTTCTTTACCACCTTCAGATATCGAGCAATTTGTGCTGGATGGGTTACCGGCGGTACAACATTGTGCTAATATTTGCTCATGTGAAAAAATCAGAAGCAAACAACATATAAGGTAATTTATTCTTTTCATTTTTTTAATTTTTTTTATATTATTCCTGTTTTTATTTATTTAATATAGTTATTTGAGTTGTTTTTACATCAGTTCCTTTGTTATTAGACACAGTGCATTTTATTGTTCTGTCTCCGATACAAGCGGTACTTGCCGTATATGTAACTTTCGAGCTGTCTGACGGGTTAAGTGCTAAATTGCCGCAATTAACTTCCCAATTATATTTTAGATGCCCGCCAATTGCATAGCATACAATATTTGCAGTTTCATTTGTAGTGGAGTTAATCTGAGTTTTATCGGATTCGATAGATATAATCTCAGGTTGTTTAATATCTTCCAGTATTGTAATAACGATATTCTTTGTATCACTTCCTTTATCATTAGATACAGTACATTTGATTATTTTATCACCGATACAACAAGCTGCACCGGTGAAACTAACTTTAGAATGGTCACCGTTCATTGGAATAATATCACCCAGGTCAACCTGCCAAACATATTTTAAATTTCCTCCTGTTGCATTGCATGTAATTATTGCAGGGTCCTGCCCTCCGTAGAGAATTTGATTTTTTACGGCTGTAAGACTAATTATTTGGGGAGCAGTTGTTTCGCTATTGTTTACCGGATTGCTTTTGTTTGAGCAGCTTATAATAGAAAATAATAAAAATAGTGCAAGGTATTTGAAATATTTTAATATATTATTCATATTCCTCCTCATTTTAAAAAATTCGATTTCCAAGTTTTCTTAGATTATTTACTTACAAAAAATGTTTTAGTAATAACCTGTCCTGATTCTTCTATCGAAAGAAGATAGATACCGTTTGATAAACTGTAGATATCAGTATTTAATTCATTCGAATTTGATGTCAGAGATTTACAGAACTTACCGTCTAAAGATACTATATTAAAATTTCTTAAAGCAATAATTGGCATTTTCACTGTTAATTCATCATTATTTACAATTATGGTATAATTAGCAGCATTAATTTTGTTATCTGTAACATCAGATACATCTTGAGCAGGAAAAAGATGTTCACCTGCAACAAGGTCTGATACATTTATTGATACTTTATCACCATCTAACGAATGCACAAGGTAGCCGGGCCAACAACCACCTGAGCCCTGAGTGCCAAGTCCATCTATATTGAACCTGTTTCCGCAATTATTACAACGCAACTGAGTACCGCTTTGTGAGTAGCCTTTATTATATGAATAGCAGACATCACAAGCATCGAAGCATGTTTTAATGTCGCCGTTTGAAGCCTTAACAATTATATACCTTATATCTTTTTTCTGTGTTTGCGACAACATATATGTATAAGTATAATGTTTGATGGTGGAAGATTGGTCTGCAACAGGCTGAGTTACTACCTGTCCTTGTGCTTCAGTTATCAAACCTACCATTGCAACAATAATAAATGAAATAATTATCCGGCAGATAAATTTTTGAGCATTTATATCATCTTCGTTTGTGGAACAAAGATTTTTTTCAGTTCTGTAAAATTTTCGCATGTTTACACCTCCAAAATATATAATTAAAAATTTAACAATTATTTAGTATTCCTCTACTCAAGTCACAAAAAGACTTTTGATAAAAAGTTTCTTATTTAAAGATTAGATATATTTAAAATATCTTCCTCAAACTTAACAATTACATTAAAAAATAATAATTTAATTTACAAAATATCTGAATAATAAAAAAGATTTTTTTATCTGAATAAGAAGTAAAATTGCTTCACAAACACATAAGTTTAATATTTCAATATTGTTAGATATTCACTCTTAGAGATGCAATGACCAAATCCATATAATTTTAATTAATATTTAAAACCGGATTTAGTAGTACCAATAGGTAACAAAAAATTATATTTACATTCAACTCTAAAAATAGTTACTCTCTTTTTTACTTTATTTATTTGGAAATGCACTAATAAAGAAAAGTAATTATATAATGTTCTATTTTTGTCAAAAATAGATTGCAATAAATTATAATAAACAGTCAATGTTTTTGATGATAAGGGAAAAATTAAGAATTGGAATATAGTGACTACTTTTTATATTAAGTATTTAGTTAGAATAAAAATGTGGTTGTCAGTGCGGAAGGGGGGACTTGAACCCCCATACCTACGCGGCACCACCCCCTCAAGATGGCGTGTCTACCAATTTCACCACTTCCGCTATTAGTAAACTTCAAAATTACGATTCTTTTTGTTCCTATCAAAAAATCAGATTTTATTTTAAATTTTTCTTTTCTTACTTCATTCTTAATTCACTTTTTACTAAAAAATTTGATATATTAGTTTTCATAAAAAAGTAAATAACTTTTAAAAGTAAAATTTATTTAGGAAACAAAAGAACAATTTATTATTATAAATATATTCTATTGACTTTTGCTGGTTATAAATAAAAATAAAGGTGCTAATTGAGAAGCTTGATAATGATTTTAATTGTTATTTTATTTCCGGGTCCTTTTTACCTGCATGCACAAGGTAATATTGCTAAACCTGAAAATCTTGGACCCGCAATAAATACAGAATGTGATGAACTAATGCCTGTAATTTCCCCGGATGGAAAAACGCTTTATTTTTGCAGAGGTGAATGTGCAGGAAATTTCGGCGCCCAGGATATTTATTATTCGGAATTACAACCTAATGGAAGTTGGTCAAAAGCAGTTAACATCGGTGAACCTCTGAATAATAAATGGAATAATTTTGTTTGTGCAGTAACTCCTGATGGAAACACCCTTTTGTTAGGTAACGAATATCGGCAGGATGGAAATATTGGCAGAGGTATCTCTTTAACCGATAAAATATCCGGAGGATGGACTTTCCCGAAAAAAGTAAATATTGATAATTATTATAATCTTGATGAATTTTCAAGCTTCTACCTTGCAAATGACGGTAAAACACTACTTATGTCTATCAAAAGAACTGACTCTTACGGGAAAAAAGATATTTATGTAAGTTTCCTTCAGGATAACGGTGAATATTCAGAACCAATAAATCTCGGAGAAACTATAAATACGATTGGAGATGAAATATCACCTTTTCTTGCATCCGATGAAGTCAGCTTGTATTTTTCAAGTACCGGTCATGGTGGATATGGAAATACGGATGTATTCTTTTCCCGAAGATTAGATAAAACCTGGAAAAAATGGTCAGAACCCATCAATCTCGGTCCTACAATTAATGGTCCGGGATGGGATGCTTACTTAAAAATAACCGCATCCGGCGAATATGCTTATTTTGTTTCAACAAAAGATTCTTACGGCAAAGGAGATATTTTCAGGATAAAGCTGCCCGATATTGTAAAGCCTCTACCGGTATTGTTGGTTTATGGAAAGGTTATAGATGCTAAAACGAGGATGCCTATTGCTGCTATTATAACATATGAAATTATTCCAATAAAAAAAGAAGCAGGTATTGCACACTCTGACCCTACAAACGGCGATTATAAAATAATTTTACCCGTTGGAGAAAATTACGTTTTTTGTGCCAGGGCTGATGGGTATTATTCATCAAAAGATACAATGGATTTAAGGGTTTTATCGCGTTATACGGAACTTGAGAGAGATATTGAATTAATTCCAACTGAAGATTCTATTTTCTGTTTTAGAAATATCCTTTTCAATTCAGGTAAAGCGACTTTAAAACAAGAATCTTTCATAGAAGTTGATAAAGTATACAGGTTTTTAGTTGGCAATCCTGAACTGGATATTGAAATTGATGCACATACAGACAGTGTTGGCTCTGCAGAAATGAATATGGATCTATCTGAAAGAAGAGCTAAAACAATTTATGATTATCTGATTGATAAAGGTATTCCTGCTATAAGAATGA
>JBEKWK010000071.1:0-10466 GCA_049513175.1 FCB group bacterium | reverse complement strand
TTCAGCAGTTCCATAAAGAGTGGTTCCGGTTTTTTGATTCCCATCGGAAACACCTGATAAGTTTAAATTCTTAAATACTATAGTATCTAATTTAAGTGAACCGGGATAATGAATTTCAGCTTTCACTTCTGTAATAGTTGTGATGAAATCAAATTTCTCTTTTGAATGTGCAACATTGGCGCCCATTCTAAAGATAAAATTAGCGGTATTATTTTTGATAGATACCTGAACATCGGGATTAAATGGCGATGGTATTGCATGTTCATCAGCAGTCTTTGTTGAACTACATGAAGCAAGAATTAAGTTTGCCGCTATTAATATGATTATGATATAATACATTATATTTAAAAAATAATTGGAAAAATTTTAATGCAATTTCAGAAAAATAAATTAAAAATAAAATTTAAGTTCAAGGGAAATAAATTATGAGACGAAAAATTTGCTTTTTATTTGTTATATGTTTAAGCTTTCTCATTGCAATAAACCTCTATTCTCAAGGTTCTGCAGGAGCAAAAGCAAAGTACGAATCCCGTTATATCGTTGATATGCCCACTGCCGGAGTCATCCCTAAATACTCTTATTCTGCTTCTGCCATTATACAAAGTAATGGCGGACTAATGATAGAAGTTGATGCTTCTCCCCTAACTAATATTAATTTAGGTATCAGTTATAGCGGAAGTGGAATTATTGGAAATGATGGTGTTAATTGGCAAAGACAGCCTGGGTATCACCTGAGTGTGAGATTATTTGATGAGAAAATCTATTTCCCGGCAATTCTAATTGGTCTGAATACACAGGGCAGTGGAAATTATATTAATTCGCAGAATCGTTTCCAGACTTTATCGCCCGGGCTTTATGCCGCTCTCAGCAAATCATATATCTGGAAACTCGGAACAATCGCTTTTCATGGTGGAGTTACTTACTCATTCGAGCCACCTCAAAATGACAGAAGCCCTAATTTATATGCGGGATTGGAACATTCCATTGGTAATAATGCATCTTTTAATATCGAATATAATCCTACACTCGATGATAATAATAAAGCTATAATGAAGAAGAAAGGAATGCTGAACGCATCCTTCAGATGGGTGGTTACCTCAGGTTTCACATTAGAATTCCAAGCAAAAGATTTATTGAAAAATTATGCAGGAAGCACTGATTTTACCAGAAATATTAAATTAGAATACATCAATTTATTTTAGATTGTATATTTCAGATTTTAGATTTAATATTATTTACTTAACAGCAATAACTGATATTTCTACTCTTGCTTTTTTGGGCAAGGCAGCTACCTGTACTGTCTCCCTTGCCGGAAATTTTTCTTTAAAAAATGATGCATAAACTTTATTTACATCAGCAAAGTTATTCAGATCTGTAAGATAAATCGTCGTTTTTACAATATCCGACATTTCATATCCCGCTTCATTCAAAACCGCTTTAATGTTTTTAAGCACTTGCTCTGCTTCCTGTTTTATATCTCCGGCAATAATTTGTCCTGTTGTTGAATCAATTGCAATCTGCCCTGAAAGGTATAAAGTATTTCCTGCCTGAATCGCTTGGCTATAGGGACCTATTGGTTTAGGAGCATTTTTAGTGTAAATCACTTTTTTTTCTGATACAGGATTCTTTCCATATAATTGAATTGTAAATAATACAGAAATGCATATGAATATCAAGAAAATCTTTTTCATTTTAGTACCGTTATTTATTTTAGAAATTATTTACTTTTTGCAATATCTTCTAAACCTACAAGTAGCCTGTCCAAATCCGGAAGCGTTGTGTAAACATGTGGAGTAACCCTGACACCGCTAATATTCTCCCATTCGATGCCGACAGTATGAATCTTATACTTATCAAAAAGTGTATTCGATACATCTGCTGACTTTACTCCGTCAACCGAAACAAGGCACAATGCACAGGAATATTCCGGTTTGAACGAAGTATGTATTTTCACTTTATCAATCTTCGCCGCTTTCTCAGCCCAATAATTTTTCAGAAATCTCAATCTTTCTTCTTTTCGCTTACTACCAATTGCATTATGAAAATTAATAGCATTGCCGATTGCCTGCTCCGTCGCGAAATTTCGTGTGCCAAGGCTTTCGAATTTTCTAATATCGCCGCTTTCAGGCTCACCGTTTGCGAAAATAGGCAGTACATTTTTTATTTTATCTTTTTTAATATACAGTAACCCGGTTCCGAATGGAGCACAAAGCCACTTGTGCAAGCTTGTCCCGAAATAATCGCAATCCAAATCCGGTATTTTATAATCAATATGTGCAAATGTATGTGCCGCATCAACCATAACTTCTATACCTTTTTTATGAGCCGCATCTGCAATTTTTCTTGCTGGAAGAATTTGTCCAATCCAATTTATTATATGTGTAATATTTACAATTCTTGTATTTGGAGTAAAGGCATTTTCAAACTGAGAAACTATTTCTTCATCATTTTCTATTGGGAAATTAAAATTAACCCATTTAAGTTTTATACCGTCACGCTTTTCACGCATTTTCCATGTATTGATAACATTAGGATAGTCCTGCTTTGTCAAAACAACTTCATCGCCTTTTTTCAGATTAAGCCCTAAAATAATAGTCGCAAGAGATTCCGTTGAATTTCTGTTTATTGCAAGTTCTTCAGCTGAACAGCCGGCTAAATTTGCTAATTTCATTCTCAAAGGCTCTCTCCCCTGGTCGAGTATTCTCCACATATAATAAGACGGTGCTTCATTGCACATACGATAATATCTTTCGAATGCATCCTGCACAACTTTAGGCTGTGGACTTACACCTCCGTTATTAAGATTAATAATATTTGGCGAAGCCGTGTACGATTCCTGCACCCATGCCCAGAAATCCTCATTTTTAGATGCTTCTGAATCGCTCATCGAATCAGCTTTGTCCAAAGCTTCCTTAGCAAGAACTTTTGCATTTAAATTCAAATAAGTGAGAAATGGTGCGGTGCCGAGCAGCAGTCCGAATGATTTTACAAAGTCTCTGCGATTTGCTAACATATTGAATCCTTAATTAAAAATATGATAATATTTAATTGTTTTCAATCTAATGGAATTTAATTTTTACAATTTATATAAATGTCCCTTTTACTTGCAAATAATATTTTTCAACAATCATGAATTCTCTGACTATTGAATTTAAAATTAACTTGATATTACCCGAGAAAATATTTAATTTAGTATAAAAATATATTAAGGAAAAATGCTTAATCAGATAATTACAGATAAATTACATGATTTAAAGCAACTATGTGGACTTTATAAAGTTCGTACAATGTTTGCTTTTGGTTCCGTATGTACAAATTATTTTGATATTCAAAGCGATATTGATTTGTTAATAAATTTCGATGAACTGCCTATTGAAGAATATACAGATAATTATTTTGCTTTGCATTATAAATTACAGGATTTATTTCAAAGACAAATAGATTTGTTAACAGAAAATTCTTTGTCTAATCCTTACTTTAAAGAAAAAATAGACCAAACTAAAGTCTTGATTTATGCAGCTTGAGACAAAGAAATATTAGGTGAATTTTTAAATATAACATCTTGAAAAAATTACTTATTAAAAAGGGAAAAAATGTTTGAACCGCAAAAAGCACAAATAGATGAATTGAAAAATCGCTCTGAACAACTCCGGAGGTTTCTTTGACATATCAGGTAAACAGAAAGAACTTAGTGAGATACAAAATCTAAGCCACGAGGAAGGGTTCTGGAATGACTCAACTTCTGCTCAAAAACTTATGCAGAAATCCTCTGAACTTAAAGAATGGATAGAGATTTGGGAAACTGCAAACCGTCACGTCGAGGATGCCGAAGCTCTGTATCAGCTTGCAGAAGAATCAAATGACCCCTTGATGGAATCAGACCTTAATAGTGAAATCGAAAGAGTTAAAAAAGTTCTTGCCGAAGTAGAAATCCGAAATTTATTGTCCGGGAAAAATGATGAATGTTCTGCTATTTTAACCATACATTCCGGTGCAGGCGGCACTGAAGCCCAGGATTGGGCTGAAATGCTTTTGCGTATGTACACACGTTGGTGCGAAAGGCATAATTATAAAGTATATCTCGCAGATGAACTTGAAGGTGATGGTGCTGGAATTAAATCCGCCGACCTGGAAATAATTGGCAAATTTGCTTATGGTTATTTAAAGACTGAAAATGGTGTTCACCGCCTTGTAAGAATCTCCCCTTTCGATTCTAATGCCCGTAGGCATACTTCTTTTGCTTCAGTTTATGTTTATCCTGAAATCGAAGATGATGTCGAAATTGAAATAAATCCTGTTGATGTTGAAATGGATACCTTTCGTTCTGGTGGGAAAGGAGGGCAAAATGTAAATAAGGTAGAAACTGCTGTACGTTTACGTCATATTCCATCGGGTATTATTGTAGCATGCCAGCAGGAACGCTCTCAATTTCAGAATCGGGAAAGAGCAATGAAGATGTTGAAATCAAGACTTTATCAGAAAAAACTTGAGGAAGAGGAAGCCGCCAAAGCCGTAATCGAAGGTAAAAAGAAAAAAATTGAATGGGGCAGTCAAATCCGTTCGTATACTTTTCAGCCCTATACTATGGTAAATGACCATAGAACTGAAGTAAAGCGCACTGATATTCAGGCTATTATGGACGGCGACCTAGATGAATTTATCAAAGCATTTTTGCTTCTCGGAAATAATTAATTATATTATATTTTCTAAATACCATTTCAGCAAAAGCTGGAAACTAAATAGTAAAAACATTTTCTAAATTTATATGAAAAGAACAGCAGTAATTATGGCTGGCGGCTCAGGAGAACGATTCTGGCCCCTCAGCCGCATCAAAAAGCCTAAACAGCTTTTACCCTTAGCTTCTGAGAAAACAATGCTTGAGGAATCAATCAATCGGATTTCTCCGCTCATTCCACCGGAAGATGTATTCATAATTACCAGTCAAATTCTTTTAGAGCCTATGAGAAAAGCCCTTTCGGAACTTCCACCTGAAAATATTATCGCCGAGCCTGCAAAGCGTAATACTGCACCTTGTTTGGCACTATCAGCCGCATTTATTGCCGAAAGATATTCAGGTGAAGGCTTTGAACCCAAGGATATTTCAGTTGCCGTGCTTACTGCAGACCAAAGTATTGAGCCGAATGAAGGTTTTGTAAAAACTATAGATTTTATATTAAATTATGTTGAGAACAATCCTTTTCTTGCAACAATCGGCATCCAACCAAACCGCCCTGAAACCGGCTATGGCTATATTCAGGTTAATGAACCATTTGATAAAAATAATATAGAAACTGAAATAAAACCTATAATACGCTTTGTGGAAAAACCTGATGTAGCTACTGCAGAAAAATATCTTGAATCCGGTAAATTCCTATGGAATAGTGGAATGTTTTTCTGGCGTCTTGACAATTTTATCCAAGCAATGAAAATTCACCTTCCGGAAGTAGGTGAAAAAATATCTGAAATCCAAAAAAACTATCATAAAAAAACTCAATTTGCATTACCTGAAGCCCTGGACAGAATCACTCCTATTTTCGAGAAATTTCCCAACATCTCAATTGATTACGGAATCATGGAAAAAGTGAATAATGCTGTAGTAGCAAAAGCATTATTCAATTGGGATGACATAGGTTCATGGGATTCACTTGATAGGATCAAACATAGAGATGAACATGGAAATATCATCGAAGGGGTTACAGCTATATTTGAAACCAAAGATTCTGTTATAATTAATGCATCATCTAATTCTAAAACTGTCGTTGCCGGGTTTGGATTTGAGAATATGGTGATAGTCGTAACCGATGATGCAGTCCTTTTTTGTCCCAAGGACAGAGTACAGGAAGTAAAAAAATGTGTTGAAATACTTCGAAAAAATAATGGTGAAAAGTGGCTTTAGGCAAATTAAAATTCTAAGACTAATATGCATACTTTAGTTAAAAATATTTCTTCTCTTGTAACGGTTAATGCTCATGGAGCAATAGCTAAAATTGGAAAGGATATGCAGGATATCGGGGAAATCAGAGATGGTGCAATTCTATTTTCTGAAAAAATCGAATGGATAGGTAAAGATTCAGAATCAAATCAATTTCTCCAGAATAACAATATAATACCTGATAAAACAATTGATGCTAAGAATAAAACAATTCTTCCAGGGTTTGTAGATTCGCATACTCACATCGTTTTTGGCGGCAACAGGTCGGAAGAATTTGCAAAGCGGTTAAGAGGTGCAACATACCGGGAAATCGCAGATGAAGGTGGAGGTATTTTATCAACGGTAAAAGCCACAAGGGAAGCCTCAGTCGAGGAACTTGTTCAAAATGCAAAGAAGCTGACTATGAGTGCTTTAAAACATGGTACAACTGCTATGGAAATTAAAAGTGGTTATGGATTAAATTTAGAAACCGAAATAAAAATGCTTCAAGCAGTAAAAATTTTGAAAGAAGAACTTCCAATTCATATCGCATCAACATTTTTGGGAGCGCATGATTTTCCTCCGGAATATAAAGATAATCATGATAAATATGTGGATATAATTTGCAATGAAATGCTCCCTAAAGTTGCTGAGTTGAAGCTTGCAGATTATTGCGATGCTTTCGTTGACAAAGGATATTATTCAATTCAACAAGGTGAAAAAATATTTCAGACGGCTTTGGATTACAGGTTAAAACTAAAAGTTCATGCTGATGAATTGGCAGATGTTTCCGCAGCAGAACTCGCAGGAAGAATGGGTGCTGTTTCTGCAGACCATCTTCTTTTTATTTCAGATAAAGGAATACAGGCATTAAAAAATTCAGAAACAATAGCTACTTTACTACCCGGTACTGCATATTTCATCCGTATGCCTTATGCCCCCGCACGGAAAATTATTGATAGTGGTGTAATAACAGCTCTTGCTACAGATTGTAATCCCGGTTCCTGCTTCACCGAAAATATGCAGACGATTTTATCTTTAGCAGTAATTAATATGAAGATGACAACAGAGGAAGCTATTACCGCTGTTACACTGAATGCTGCTGCAGCTATAGAACAATCACATAAAATGGGAAGTCTTGAAGTTGGAAAGGATGCAAATTTTCTTATTGCAGATGTTGACTCCTACACTGATTTATTTTATCATTTCGGAATTAATCACATTTTAGAAACATGGGTCAAAGGAGAACAAATCAAAGTTTAATTTTATTCTAAAATATATATTCCGTTATATGCAAAGCAAACAACTAATATTACTAAAGCCACCCAACCTAAAAATTTCCTCTTATCATCCAGTTCACCTTCTTCGGCAATCGGTGGATGGTCAATTTTGATAAAGATTCTTGTAATAAAAGCCCAGAAAAGCCAGCCGCCCCAGCCCATAAAATACCAATTAAAATTATGTTTTATAAAATCAAGAAATGGAAGTAAAGCAGATTGAATAATTATGTAGACTTGTCCCGGTTCATTTATTTGTAATTGTTGATATAGTAAACTTAGAACAGTACCTAATCCTAATATTATCATCATCCACCAGAAAATTCTTGCTATCAAGCCTTGTATTCTTTTTCCAAACATTGCATAAGTAACATGACCGCCATCTAATTGTCCAATAGGAAGCATATTCAGAGATGTTACAAACATACCAAACCAGCCTACATTTAAAAAAGGATAATGATAGAGTTCATTCATCGGTGGCAAAAAACCTTTAGGATTTGCAAATAAATTTGCCATTAATTGATATAATATTGTATCTCCGAAATGCAGACCTTTAGTAGAAATTACACCATGATATTTTGATAAATATTCAGGGTGTATATTATATAGATAATCTATAGGTGGCAATGTCATTAAACCATATAAAAGAAAAATAAAACATACTACAAAACCTGCAAGCGGTCCTGCTACTCCGATATCGAATAAAGCTTTCTTTGAATTAAATGGTGAACGCGTTTTAATTACGGCACCAAAAGTTCCGAAGAAATTCAGATATGGTATAGGCATAGGTATGTAATAGGGTAATGTAGTATCAACTTTATGAAACTTTGCTGCAAAATAATGCCCGAATTCATGGGCAGATAAAAAGGTCAAAATCAAAACGGCATATGTTATTCCATAATGCCAGTTCAACAAATCGGTAAAATCCTTATTAGCCCACTGGACACCGGCTATTGCAGTTGTAAAAAAAGTTGCAATAAAAAGTAAAATATGAAGAATATATTTTTCGTTTTTTTTATAAATTTTAATTGGTTGGTTATTCCAATTAAATGTATTTATATCACTCATATTATTTTATTAATCCAAAATTCAAATTTATTCCATTTCAATATTTGCTTCAGGTCTCATCTGTGGAAACAAAATCACATCCCTTATAGATTTTTCTCCTGTTAACAGCATTACTAGCCTGTCAATTCCAATTCCTAATCCTGATGTTGGCGGCATACCTATTTCCAATGCATTTAGAAAATCCTCATCTACACTCATTGCTTCTTCATCACCTGCGGCTCTGTCTTTGGCTTGTTCTTCAAATCTTTTTCTCTGGTCACGCGGGTCATTTAATTCGGAAAAGGCATTTGCAATCTCCGCAGAATTAACAAATAATTCAAATCTTTCAACAAGTCCTTCCTCTGTTCTATGCTTCTTAGCCAATGGAGACATTTCGACAGGATAATCAGTAACAAATGTAGGTTGAATTAAATTAGGTTCAATTTTTGCCCCGAAGATTTCATCAAGGATTTTCATTACACTCATATCTTTGTCTATTTCAACATTCAATTCTTTTGCGGTTTGAATTAATTCATCCTTATTCATCCCTTTTAAATTTTTACCAGTGTATTCCTTGTATAAATCAAACATTTTAACTCTTCTAAAAGGTAAACCAAAACTTATTTTATTGCCCTCTAATTCAACTTCAACAGAATTATTCACTTCTAATGCAAGTTTATTGATTAATTCCTCAGTCATATCCATCATCCAATTATAGTCTTTGTATGCAATGTAAATTTCAAGCATAGTAAATTCCGGGTTATGCTTACGGTCCATCCCCTCATTCCGGAAATTCTTGCTGATTTCCCAGACACCTTCAAATCCGCCTACAATCAGCCTTTTGAGATACAACTCATCTGCTATTCGTAAATATAAATCAATATCGAGAGCATTGTGATGAGTAATGAAAGGTCTCGCTGTGGCACCACCGTACTGTGGTTGCAAAACCGGTGTTTCGACTTCAAGCCAACCCTTAGATTCAAAATAATTCCTGATACCTGAAATTATTTTCGCTCTTTTTATAAAAGTTTCCCGAATATGTGGATTCACTACTAAATCTATATACCTGCGTCTGTACCTCGTTTCTTTGTCGGCAAATGCATCGTGTACAATTTTATTTCCTGCTTCATCAACTTCTTCTTTTGGTGTAGGCAATATCTTGAGAGATTTGCATAATAGCTGAACTTCCCTGCTATGAACTGAAATTTCACCCATCTTAGTTCTGAACACAAATCCCTTAACACCGATAATATCACCAATATCTAAATTTTTAAGATTATCATAAAAATCAGGAATATCATCTTTTCTAAAATAAATTTGAATTCTGCCGCAATCATCCTGTATATGACAAAAAGTAGCTTTCCCCATTCTTCTGATGCTCATAATCCTTCCGGCAATTGAAACATTTGATAGGGGTTCGGGATTTTCATCTGAAAAGTCCGATAATATCTGAATTGAATTATGTGTTTTATCATACGAATATGGAAATGCAAGAACGCCAGCTTGCTCCAAAAGCATCAGTTCTTCTTCTCTTCTCAATTCCTGGTCATTTTTTATTATTTCAGTCATAATTATTTATTTGTTCCTTAAAAATATTTTAGTTTTAATTTAGTATAGAAAACAAAAATAACAAAATAGACTGTAATAATTTATTTCAGTATTCTTTCAGATAAAAATATTCCTGATAATTACTCAACAATTATTAATTTTGTTCGTTCCTTATAACATCACTAATTTAAATTCAAAATGAAAACTAAAAAAATCGTTATTTTAATCTCAGCTTTTATAATTATCATTATAGCTACTTGGCTAATCTTTTTTAATAAATCTATAAGCGATGATATTATAATCAAACCTAAAAAAGGTGTTTTTGAAGTTGCTGTGACTACTACCGGAGAGTTACAGGCAAAAAATTCTATCGAGGTTCGCGGACCTTCTGAAGCACAAGCTATCCGAATTTGGGAAATGAAAATTTCTAAGCTTATCCCCGAAGGTACAGTTGTGAAAGAAGGTGATTTTGTTGCCGAGCTTGATAAAACCGAAATTATGAATCAAGTCAAAGATGTCGAACTTTCTATTAAGAAAAATGAATCCGAATTTCTCCAGGCAAGATTGGACAGCACTCTTAATCTATCAGCAGCTCGTGATGAAATGGATAATCTGAATTTCAGTCTTGAAGAGAAAAAGCTACAGTTAGAACAGTCAAAATTTGAAGCTCCCTCAATAATACG
>JBEKWK010000070.1:0-10472 GCA_049513175.1 FCB group bacterium | reverse complement strand
TAAGAACTAATCTCGAAGAAAAGAATGAGATTTTAAATAAAATCTACGGATATGAAAAACTTGACATTGAGTCATTAATCAGTACATACCTTGAATTTGATAAATCAATAGAATCGTATATTAAAGATACAACTTTATTTCTCAATGAAGCGATTGCAAACAATAAAAAAATATTCGTCGAAGGAGCACAGGGTGCTTTATTAGATATTGACCATGGAACTTATCCTTATGTTACCAGTTCAAATCCTACATCAGGTGGTGCCTGTACAGGGTTAGGGATTCCTCCTACATCAATTACTAAAATTATTGGTGTTGTAAAAGCATACTGCACTCGTGTCGGAAACGGTCCTTTCCCAACTGAATTAAAAAATGAAACTGGAGACCTGCTCAGAGCAACGGGAGCAGAATACGGAGCTACCACCGGAAGACCGAGAAGATGCGGATGGATGGATTTAGTCGCATTAAAGTATTCTGTTATGGTTAACGGTATTTCCGAAATCGCCTTAACAAAACTTGATGTATTAGACCAATTCAAAGAAATCAGCTTTTGTACAGGATATGAAATTGACAACAAAATCATTAAAAATTTCCCTGTAAATTGCATAACATTAGAAAAAATTAAACCTGTTTATAAAACTATCCCCGGATGGATGAAGCCTCTTGGAGGTATTAATTCTTTTGAAAAATTGCCTTCCGAAGCTTTAAGATACTTTGAGGAAATCGAGAATTTCGTGGGTGCTAAAATAAAAATTGTCTCTTTAAGTCCTGAAAGAAGTGACACTTTGATTAGAGTATAGAATTCTCAAATAATATAATTTTGTCGAATTTTTCTGAGTAATATTTAATTTGAACACAACAAAAAAACTCAGACGTTTATTGGCACTATCCCCTACTGTTGCATTTGCCAAGATTTGGGAAATATTTTTTAGAAATTTCAAGTTCTCTAAACAGAGAAAAATTGATTTAAATCAAACAACATATTCACCTCTACCGGTAGAATTAAACCAAACTTTATATTCTTATTTCAAATTGCCTCTAATTGAAAATTTAGAAAAATTTTCAAATTCAATTCTCTATAATGTAAATAATTTATTACAACATAAATTTAATTTATTAGGCTCAGGTTGGATACACAACTTTTGGGGCTTGGAGCCTACAGGTATTGAAAATATAAAATTTGAAAATACTGAAAAGCCCTTCCTCAAATACTCATGGTTTGATTCACATATAAACATTTCAAATATTGAAAATTCTATGAAAATATTTGAGGATATTGTTGATGACTATAACTTAATTGATTGGCAGACAGATATTAAATCAGGTTACCGCTGGAAAGAATCCACATTTTACAAAGATATTCAAAATGGGAATATAAAAGGTGCCGATATAAAAGTCCCCTGGGAGCTTGGCAGAATGCAGCATTTGCCGCAACTTGCTTATGCTGCTTTATTAGCAAACAATAAGAAAACCGGTTTTGTAGAAACAATATATTATATTTATGAATTCAGAAATGAAATATTAGATTTTATTTCATGCAATCCCCCATGCTTCGGTGTCCAGTGGAGTAATTCTATGGAAGCCGCAATCAGGGCTGTAAACTGGTTGGTAACATATGATATGTTTTCTCAAATTCCTGTAATTTTCGATGATGAATTTTTAAGTCACTTTAAACAGAGCATATACGAACATGGGCGATTTATCATAGAAAATCTGGAATGGTCATCCGGTATGCGGGGTAATCATTATTTAGCTGGGATTGCAGGCTTATTATTTATTTCTGCTTATCTCCCAGTAACCGAAGAAACAACATCATGGCTCGCTTTCGCTGTACAAGAATTATGCAATGAAATTTTATATCAATTTCTTCCTGACGGAGGTAATTTTGAAGCATCAACATGTTATCATTACTTTTCAACTGAAATACTTTTTTATAGCTTATATATTGTTTTATCACTGCCTGAAGAAAAAATTCAAAGCCTGAAAAATTATAAGTCTGGCAGTTGGAAGGGCAAAAAAAATCTTTATCCTTTAAACAAACAAAAATATAATATTGAAAATTTACAAATCCATTTTGATAAAGAAATATCAGACAGGATTCAGGCTATTTCAGATTTTTCATTTTCTATATTAAACCCAAATCATTCACCGGCACAAATCGGCGATAATGATAGCGGAAGGTTCCTGAAATTAATACCAATAGATGATTTTAAACAGGAAGGAAATTCCAATGCACTTCCATATTCCTGGCATAACAATAAAAGTGAAATATTAGATGTAATATCTATTTTATCTGAAAATGGTAAAAAACAATATACCATATTAGGGGATATTTTTAAACCAACAACAAAGCTCCCAATTAAATTAAATAAACTCTACAACTCAATAAATGAAAATTCTTCTTTATCTATTGAGCAAAAATCTTTCCCCGATTTTGGAATTTTTATATACAAATCAGATAACTATCAGTGTACCGTTAGATGCGGCTCTATCGGACAAAAAGGGAAAGGTGGACATTCTCATAACGACCAGCTTTCTTTAACCTTAAACATCAAAGGAATTGATTTCATTGTAGATGCCGGTACTTATGCTTATACACCATTTCCTAAGCTCAGAAATAATTACCGTTCAACTTTAATGCATAATACTTTATCAGTTGATGAATTAGAACAAAATCCATTTTCTAATGATTCAGTCGAAGATTTATTCTGGATTGATAAAGATAAAACAAAATCCATTGTTTTGCAATGTAGTGATAATGCTTTTTCAGGTATACATTATGGCTTTCCAAAACCGCATAAAAGAGTAATGAATTTTAATACTAATTTAATTGATGGTCACGATGAATGTAATATTGATAATATAAAAAAATTATCTTTCCATATTGCTCCTGAAATTAATATAATTCAAATCGAGCCAAATAACAGGATTGAATTAGGTTTTGATTCAATTACAGTAGAATTAACAACAGATTCAGGTAAATTTGAAATAGAAGATTATAACTTTTCTCCTGCTTATGGAATATTGCAAAAGTCAAAAGTAATAAGATTAATAACTGAAAAAAATCAAATATCATGGCAAATCAAAATAAACAATTTATAATTTGCATTCAGAACTGAATTTGATTTTAAAAAGTTATAGGCTAATTTTGTAGTGGATTACTTTCTTAAAAATATTTGTAAAATTAACCCGGTCAAATGAACATGTTCAAATTATTAGGAAAAAAATACAAATCACTCATTAGAATTTCTCTGACTTCAACAATTATAACCATTACCTTGCTGATTGCAATTGCCTCATCAATAATATTAAATCAAAAAATTAATAATCTTTCTGATAACATAGTTATTTCAGTTGTATTTAATAAAACAGATAACGAAGATACTCTTAAACCAACGCTAAATAAAATCAAGCAACAAACATGGATTTCGGTATATAAATATATTCCTCCGGACAAAGCACAGGAAGATTTTCAAAAAAAATACGGGGAAATATCCCAACATCTTTCCCCTGTCAACCCATTTCCTCCTGTTGTAATTATTAATATCGAGGATGCTTATAAGAATCCATTAACATTTACCAATCATATAAAATTTCTTGAACATCTTGACCTTGTAGAGAAAGTAAATTACAGAAAAGATTATGCAGAATCAGTATTCTCAATTTATCATCAATCACTTTTTGTTTTTATCTCAATAATCTCCCTGGTATTCATAATTTGTTTCTTTTTATTTTACCTCGCTGTGAGAACTGAATTCAAGGATTCATTAGATGATTATTCAGCATATAATTTTTTTGGCTCTCAAAAACAATTAAAACCAATTCACATTAAATTATTTCTTATAATTAATTCTCTTTTAGGAATAATAATAGGAACAGGGATTATATTAGGATTATGGTTTTATTCAAAAGACTTTTTAAATTGGTTTTCAATCATCGATTTGCAAATTTTGTTATGGTCTGTACTCTCGATTTTTGTATTTCTTATAATTATTACTTTTATAATTTCATTATTTATAAAAGTTAAATTAATTTTACCTTCGTCAACAGATTCGACAGAAATTACAGAATAATAAAATAAATTAAATGACAATTTTAGACAGATATATACTAAAGCAATTAATACTTACTCTCCTTTTTTCATTAATTGCATTAAGCTCTATTTTTGTTATTGTTAACTTGATGGAAAACCTCGACCAGTTCATTGACCAACACGCTACTATAATAATAATCATAAAATATTATGTACATTTCCTACCTGAAATTCTTAAACTAATAGCACCTATTGCCATGTTGATTTCAACACTATTTTCTATAGGAAAATTTTCAAATAATAATGAAATTACAGCAATGAAATCAGGAGGCGTAAGTTTATACAGAATTATGATTCCGATAAGTGCTTTCAGTATAGTCTTATGTTTTGTTCAGCTTTATTTCAATGGATGGATTGTTCCTTCCGCAAATGAAAAGAAATTGGATATTGAACAAAAATATTTGAATAAAAGCAGCAGCGGTGCTTCAATCAATAATCTTTATCTGCGGGATACTCCAAACAGAATTATAATTATGCAATATTATGATGAGATAGCTAAATCGGGAATTAAAATATCTATCGAAGATTTCACATCTACAATTACACCAAGACTTGTTAATAGAATAGAAGCAGATAAAATGACATGGGACCCTTCGATAAACTCATGGAAAGTATTCAACGGTATCGAACGAACGTATTCAGCCACAGGTGCCAATACCCGTAAATTCGATGTAAAGCCGGTTTTTCTTAATGTTACTCATAACCAGATAATAGAATTAAAACGTTCTGTTGATGAAATGAGTTTCAATGAATTAAGAAGCTATATTGATATTCTTAAAATGGGCGGGAAAGACGTTAGACGCCAAATGATAGATTATTACGGGGGGTATGCTTATCCTTTCGCCCACCTTATCGTAGTTCTTTTCGGTGTACCTTTTGCTTCAATCAGAAAAAAAGGTGGCTTAGCAATCCAGATTGCCGCTGTTCTTGTAATTACTTTCGTCTATTTGGTATTCACTAAAGTAAGCCAGACAATCGGCTATTCATCGGATATTAATCCTATCCTGACCGCATGGATGGCTAATATACTTTTCTTTTTATTGGCTCTTTTTGTTATTTCAAGAACAAGAACCTAGAATATTATTCTATCGGGAAATAGACATAAGTTAAAATCTCATCCGGCTTCACCGCTCCAGGGTCGTTCACATAAGATTCCCAGGAGTGCCCACGGACTTTCAGGTTATTTTCTTTCATATAATTCAATATAATTTGATATGAATATTTCGCTTGCTGATAGGGACCTGTCTGAATAGCAAGGAGGACTTTGCCTGATGGTGTTGTTCCTATTTTAATTCTGCCTTCGGGTTTAATATTTGCACTCATAATCGGAATTCCTGCATCAAAAGAATAAGTATTATTATCCATCCCTAATGCAATAGCAAGAGGTGGTCCTGTGCAAACAATTTTATTCTTTTGAATAAAACCGTTAATCTCTGCTAAATCATTTCCATAGGTCATGGAAATTGCAGATGGATCCATTTTAATAGAATCAGGAATGAATAAAATAGTCTGTGGATTTATATTTGTAATTGATATTGAAATATTTGCAGCCGGCATGTGTTCACACATATCCTTAAGTTTAGCTACCCCCTTTTCAAACATGGTTCCAATTGTACCTTTCATCATTAAACCAAACCATCTTTCAAAAAATCCTACTTTGCTTTCCATAGACCATTTTACTATTGTAATGCCATATTTATCTTCAAAATTTATTGAGCTTTTTCCCATATTTCTACCATCGAAGTCAATTTGCATATCAATATTTTTGTAAGATTTATTATCAGTAATAATTAATTTACCTTTACCAACCTTACTGTTATCGCTCTCCCAGGTATAAAATGCACCTTTACCTGAAGAAGGATTGCTGTATACTCGTTTCTGCTTTGCATCCAATGCCATCCAAGGGTCCCATTTTTCCCAATTCTTTAACTCATTAATCTGTGGATATACAACCCAAACGGGGGAATTTATTTCCGCAGTTTTTTCAATATTTAATTGAGAGGGTAGAAAAATAGATGAAATCAAATATAACACTACAAACGATAATATGATAATGATTATAACTTTTAATGCTTTCATAAAATCCTCATTAAATTAAAATGATTAGGGAATATTAGGCAAAATTAATCACCAATATATGTTTTTGCAAATTATTTATGAATTACTTAATAAAAGTTAAAATTTTTCCTATAAAAGTTTAAAGACTATAAAATATTTGTACCAGATAGTAAAATAAATTTTTTTTTGTCCTATTTTGCACTTATATTTTGAAAACTTCTTATTACTGAACATAATATTTTTTTTAATATATAAGTAAATATTCTTTATTGAACATCACTTAAACAAATGGATACGATTTTCAGTAGTAAAACAAAAGCAGAACTTATCGAAGAAGTTATAGATAAAAACCGGAAAATATCCGAACTTGAAACCTTTATCCAAAACTTCAAAAAAGCTACAGAAAATAGCACTGAATCAGACAATTCTTTAAATCAAAATGAGAGTAGATTCAGATATTTATTTGAATACTCACCCATTTCTTTATGGGAAGAAGATGCCTCCGATGTTAAATTTTATATTGATGATTTAAAAAATAACGGAATTACAGACTTTAGAAGCTATTTTGACAACTATCCCGATAAACTAATTTATGCAGCAAGTTTAATAAAAATAATTGATGTTAATACCATTACTTTAAAATTATATAAAATAAATAGTAAGAATGAATTTTTCCAAGGCTTAAATTCTATTTTTTCCGAAGAATCATACCAGGTATTTAAAGAAGAATTGCTCACCTTTATCGAAGGAAAATCAGTTTTTACAAGCGAATCCGTACAGTTAACCAATTCAGGGGTAAAATTCGATACTTTAATTACTGTTGCACTTCCGGGAGTTGCAAACGGCGATTGGTCCAAAATGTATGTTTCAATAATAGATATTTCTGAAAATAAAATTGCCCAAAAGATTGTAAAAGAAAGCGAAGAAAAATTGAAAATGCTTTTTGATTCTATTTATGATTCAATTTATATTATTGATATAGATAATCTAAACATTACCGATTGCAATAGCGCAGCATTAACAATGTATAATTATACCTATGAAGAAATTACTAAATTAAAAATAACCGACCTTTCTGCGGAGCCTGAACTATCATTATTAACAATTCAAAATAACGATAAACACATTCCGCTAAGATATCATAAAAAGAAAGATGGTACCGCTTTTCCTGTGGAAATTAATGCCAACTATATTCAATATAATAAGAGGAATTTAATAATCGCATCAGCAAGGGATATAACAAAAAGGCTAAAAATTGAAGAAGAACTAAAAAAATCTGCTGATGAAATCAGTTGGAGCAAGCATTTATTGGAAGAACAAGCCGGATTGCTTTTTTCTACAATTACGGAACTTGAAGAATCAGAACAAGCTTTAAAAGATTCAATTATTGCAAGAGATAAATTTTTCTCTATAATTGCCCATGACCTGAGAAGCCCTTTTACCGGCTTCCTTGGACTTTCTGAGGTAATGACCAAGGATGTAGATGAACTGTCTCTCAAAGAAATTAAAGAATTATCGAAGACTATACATGACAGTGCAAATAATATTTACAAATTGCTCGAAGTACTGTTACAATGGTCAAATTTACAGATAGGGAAAATGCCTTTCAATCCTGAAAAAATAGAATTGGATGAATTAATAGTTAACATATTATTTTTATTAAAGGATACTGCAAGGATTAAAAATATTAAATTAAGTAACTTCGTTAATAAAGGAACATTTGTTAAAGCCGACGCCAATATGCTTATGACTATAATTAGAAACCTTATTGCAAACGGAATAAAATTTACTATGCCCGGCGGTGAGGTAAAAATCGAATCCTGCACCGGAAATAATTGCCTGGAAATAAAAGTATCGGACACAGGAATAGGCATGAGTCAGGATACTATTGCAAAACTCTTCAAAATTGACCTTCAACATTCTACCTTGGGAACTTCCGAGGAAAGAGGTACAGGTTTAGGATTAATATTATGCAAGGAATTTATTGAAAGACATGGTGGGACAATTCAAATTGAAAGCGAATTAGGGAACGGTTCCGCTTTTATTTTCACATTACCTAATGGTTAATATTCATATCATTCAAAATAATAACTTTTTTATCCTTTTTGTGTTATTAATAATAAATGTTAAATAATTTCTGTAAACATTATGAAAACACATTTATTATTTTTTATTATATCATTTTTCTTATTTGATATAAATTATATTTTTGCTTCGGGCAATGATACAACAGGTTTAATACCACTTACAGAATTAAACACCGGTTATTATAAATCATTTCAGGGTGGTCTTTATCCGAATGGTACAAACGTAAGACCTGCCACTCACAATGAAGCAGGTAAAACATTATCACTAAATCTTGTTCCTCTCGATGTTAATGGAATTCCTGATACATTAAATGGAAAAATCATTATGTTATCTATAGGAATGTCCAACACAACTCAGGAATTTTCTACCTTTATACCTATTGCCGACACAATGAAAGAGAAAAATTCTAAACTCGTAATTGTTGACGGAGCCCAGGGTAGTCAGACAGCTGCAATTATTCAAGACTCTACAGCTACATTTTGGAAAAATATAGAACAGAGATTGAGTACGGCAAATGTTTCAACAAAACAAGTCCAGACTATTTGGCTTAAAGAGGCGGATGCAAATCCTAAAAATGATTTTCCCGTTCATGCTCAAACTCTCAAAAACGAATTGAAAAAAATCTGCGGAATTCTGAAATCAAAATACCCGAAAGTAAAATTATGCTATATTTCAAGCCGCATCTATGGAGGTTATGCAACAAGTACATTAAATCCTGAACCTATGGCTTATGAATCCGGCTTTGCAGTCAAATGGCTAATCGAGGACCAAATTAATGGAGATACTGCTTTAACTTATTCCGGCATTAATCCAAAATCCCCTTGGTTGAGTTGGGGTCCCTATCTGTGGGCTGACGGAACTAATCCCAGAAACGACGGGCTAACATGGGTTATAGATGATTTCGTTACTTCAGATAGAACTCATCCCTCAGCATCAGGAAGGTTGAAAGTTGCAAATATGTTATTGGATTTTTTCAAATCAGACGAGACTACATTTTCTTGGTTTCTGAAAAATACAAAAGTAAATGTTAATGATAATCCCATACAAAATTCTTTGCTCATATTCCCAAACCCATTCTCAACACAAACAGAAATAAATTACTCTTTGCCCTATCCTGATTTTGTGAAATTGCAGATATATGACATATTCGGAAACCTTGTTTCAATCTTACAAGAAGAGCTAATGGAAACAGGAAATCATGAATTTCAATTATCTTTGGCTAATGCAAAATATTGGAATATTAGCAGTGGTATTTATTTCTTGCGATTAGAAACATCCGGAAATAGTGTAACGAAAATTATTTCGATTATAAAATAGATTCTCAAACCAAATTATCTTTTCTTTTCCAAAGTGGAAATTCAGGCATATTGATTTCCTCCCAGAGCCTGTAATGTGTTTCATTCATGCCAAGTGCTTTATAGGTATTTTGAGCAGGTAAATTATTCTTCTCGACATACAAACGGAAGCCACAGACATTCGGCTCATTAAAAGCAGACTTTTTCACATAATCATACAATTTCCTGTATACACCCTGCTTCCTGTAATAAGGCTTTACATACACGCTTTGAATCCACCAAAATAATCCGTTCCGCCAATCACTCCATTCAGAAGTAACCATTAACGAACCTATTATTTCTTCATCAATTTGAGCAACCAAATAAAATCCGAGATGTTTATTTTTGAGCATAGCCCTTACACCCGATGTAAGCAATGCTTCATTTAATACAAGGTTTTCTGTTTCCAAAGCCATTGCCTGGTTGAATGAAATAATATCATCGGCATCCCTGACTTCTGCATACCTAATAATTATATCATTGTCCATGTTTTTAATCCCATTATTTTAAAAAACAAAATTAAATAAAAATATATTTTTTCTTATATTACATTTTGAATCTAATAATTTTTTTAATATAAAGGAAATTAAAATGACACCGACAGATACATTAAAACATGAGCATCAAATTGTGCTGATGGTTTTGGATTCTATGGATAAGGAAACATCCAATATTACACAAACCGGAAAAATTAATGTTGAAAAAATTGAAAAGTTTGTGGACTTTACAAAAAACTTCACTGACGGCTGTCATCATGCCAAAGAAGAAAAGCATTTCTTTGTAAAGATGAAAGAAAGAGGAATGTCCTTTGAATCGGGACCAATTGCTGTCATGCTCCATGAGCATGAAATGGCAAGGGCTTTTATCAGAGGAATTGTTGACAATTTGCCGAATGCTGCTAA
>JBEKWK010000069.1:0-10569 GCA_049513175.1 FCB group bacterium | reverse complement strand
TAATATATAAAATAAATGACTCTGGAATTTTTTTAATAAAATTATAAAAAGTGATTTATGAAAAATTTTATTACCATTTTGATAATTACCACAACAGTTGTGCTTTTCTCATGCAAAGAAGGAAATACCATTAACAATTATTCTTCAATACCGGGTAATATAATTGGCAAAGATACAATCATGTATGAATATGGCAATGATTCAGTCTATAATGGCGGTGTAAATGTATGGATACCTGGAACAAATTACAGTACAATAAGCGATTCCAGAGGCTATTGGTCTTTAGATTCAATCCCACCTGGAGTATATGATTTTTATTTCTACAAACAAGGATGTGACACTTCGATAAGATATGATTTTCAATTTGTCGGAAATGGAAATACTTTTGCCGGATATTATTATTTATATGAAATTCCCAAAGCGAATATAATTTTAGATACTGCATATTCTTTAATTGATTCCGAATCAAATTCTCTTAAAATTATAATTAATGGTCGAACCAACATGAAAACTTTGTTTACTTTTTGTTTTGATACTTCCGAAAATGTCTCAAAATTTAGTGAAAATCAAATATCGTATAATTCTGTAGATAGTTCTCAAGTCTTTTCATTAATCACTTGGTTACCTGAATACATGCATATCCAATTAGGTCAAAAAGTATATTTATGTGCTTATCCCGGCTCTCCATCAACAAACACAGATTATAGAACAGGTAAAACCAGAATAATTGGTCTTGGTAAGCAATCAAATGTAATAAGTTTCATAAAAACAAAGTAAACATAATAAGTTCCAATTAAACCGAGATATTTGAGAAAATATAGTAAAAAGTTGGTAATAAAATTTAGTTGATTGTTTTTTAAAAACTTCAGTTTTTCAATATCACTTTTAATTGTTTACTTTGAATAGTCGTTTCAATTTTTTAATTTGAAATTATATTAATTGCAATTAAATGTTTAGCAATATTGACGGAGAAAAAATGAAATCTTTATTTACAATTTTATGCTTACTGACTTTAACACTTACTTTCGCAAATTCTCAATGGACAGCACAGTCCAGCTTTCCCGGGCAAGAACGCCGTGGAGCATTCAGTTTCACAATCGGCGATAAAGCTTATATAGGAGGTGGTAAAGCTGATGTAATGATAAACGATTTCTGGGAATACGATTCCAAAACCTCAAGATGGACACAGCTTACTAATCTGCCTATCGGTCCGAGAGCCTGGGCATTCGCTTTTGCTATAAATGGCAAGGGCTATTTCGGATGCGGAGATACTACAACCAATATTTCAACTGTCGCTTCTGATTTTTGGGAATATGACCCGGATTCGGACACATGGACTCGCAAAGCTGATTTTGAAGGTGACCCCCGCTATGGTACATTCTGCTTTGTCCTTAATGAAAAGGCTTATGTAGGTACAGGTTATAATGGCAACTTTGTTGTTTCTGATTATTGGCAATATGACCCGGTTTTGGATGTGTGGACTGAAAAAGGAAATTATCCGGGAGCTAATCTACTTTTTCCCGGTTCTTTCGTATTAAATAATAAAGCTTATGTTGTTGGTGGCATAGGAGGATTAGATGGTATTTCAGGTGTCAATTTGATGTATGAATATACGGACGGTTCAAACACTTGGAAAAAATGTGCGAACTATCCCGGAGACGCCAGAGGTGCCGGTGTAGCTTTTGCAATGAACGGTAAAGGGTATTATGGCTTAGGCGAATCGCAATACCAATTTTTTTACAAAGATATGTGGGAATACAACCCCGGCACTGACATTTGGACTGAATCAACAAACCTGACATATCCGGGTGACCATGTATCATGGACAACTTCATTTGTCATAGGAACTGATGCCTATATCTGCACAGGTGCAAGTTTCTCCGGGATGAGTGTGGAAGTTGTTGATTCTATCTATAAATATAGTTTTCCACCTACACAGGTAAATGAAGTTTCTATTAATGATGAAATTTATATTTCTCCTAATCCTGTTTCTGATGAAATCAAAATAAATGGAGCGGAAAATCAGATAATCAAAATCTTTACATCTGAAGGAATAAAAATTCTTGAAACCCGGTACAACGGAAGCCTTGACCTAAGCAGTTTTGCAAATGGTTTATATTTTTTGAATGCAAACGGTAAGAATTATAAATTTGTTATATTTAAATGATACTCTTTGGGCAGTCAGGAGGAAACTCCTGACTGCAGGTCTATTTTAGTTCTTGTTCCCAGGCTCCCGCTTGGGAACTTCTGTATTTCCTATCAGATTGTAAGTAAACTTTATATCATTTGGTTTAGATATTTTTTCAAATAAATAATTCTTCTTGGTTTTTGCAATTTTTTTTAGTAATATCTATGTTGGAAAATTATAATAATTTAAAAACCTTAACGTTTCCAAAATATAAGGTTGAAAATTAATATTTATATATATAAGACGGGTATTAAAATGAAAAAAATTGTTCTCATTATTTCATTGCTGGCTTTAACTATAGGAGCAATGGATGCTCAAACACCCCCATCCAAAAATGTCAGAAAATATTATGACGATTCACAATTAGAGTTAATAAAGAAAATGCCGAAGCCGCTGATGCGAATTTATGAATTTATGCACCGCAGGGCTTATCCGTATGATAATGTTCCTGACGGGGCAAGAGTTAAGGCAATTCAACAAATGGACGGCATGATGCACTCTAAGAATGTGAAAGCACTTACCCTCGCACAACAGCCGGTATGGCGTCCAATCGGTCCTTATGATATCGGAGGCAGGATAAAAGCTATTGCAGTCCATCCTACAGTTGATGGTACAGTATATATCGGAGCCGCAGCAGGCGGTATATGGAAAACCACAGATGCAGGCACATCTTGGGTACCTATTTTCGATGACCAAAACGGTATAGCATTCGGTGCAATTGCAATTGACCCAAATAATCCAAGCACAATATATGCAGGTACCGGGGAGGCTGTAAGTGGTGCAGGTGGCGGCAAGAACGGCGGCACACCTATTTACCTTGGTGCAGGTATGTTTAAATCAACCGATGATGGAACCACATGGCAACTTATTGGTCTTACTAATGTTGGAACTTTTTCAAAAGTATGCGTGCATCCTTTAAACTCAAGCCTCATTTTTGCAGGGGGAGCCTATACGGGCGAGGGATTTTACAGGTCAACCGATGCAGGACAGACATGGGAACAAACTCTCGATAAAAGCATTACTGATATTACAATAAATCCTAATGATACCAATAAAGTATTTGCAGCAGCCTTCAACACAGGGGTATATTATTCAAGCGATGCGGGAAAAACATGGAAATTGCAAAATAACGGACTTCCCGCCGGCATGGGCAGGATTGCTGTGCAATTAGCTCCTACTAATCCGAATACTTTATATTTGCTGACTGATGCAAACAGCGCTTCTATTTATAAATCAACTGATAATGGTCAAAGCTGGAATATATCATACCAGGGGGATGCAAGTTTCTTTAGTGGACAAGGTTGGTACGATATGTATATAACTGTTGACCCCGGTAATGAAAAAGTGGTTCTTGCCGGTGGCATAGACACCTGGAAGACATCGGATGGAGGAAATAACTGGACAAATACAACGCAGGGTTATTCCGGGGGCAATACACATGTTGACCATCATTGTTCCGCTTTTAACCCGCAAAATTTAAATGAAGTCTATCTCGGCAATGACGGAGGTATATATAAAAGCGAAGACATGGGAGATAGCTGGGCACCGGTAAACAACAATGTACAGGTTACTCAATTCTATTCTCTTGCCATAGACAATTCAAGAAAGAACAGGAATTTCGGAGGAACACAGGATAATGGTACTTTAGGTAATCTTTCCACGAATCAATGGTCCAACATCATTGGCGGAGACGGGTTTAGGGTCATTGTCGATCCTATCAATCCAAATATTGTTTATGGTGAATCTCAATACGGGAATTTGCGAAAAATTAATGTGTCCACCATGACAGGGCAATCCATTAATACCGGCATACCCAGCGGTGACCAGGGGTTGTTTGATTCACCTTTATTCATGGACCCGACATATAATAATATCCTATATAGTGGCAGACATGCACTTTATGTGACACAAAATTCAGGTACATCATGGGATGTGATATTATCACAAAGAACTAACCAGATTAATACAATTGCATCATCTCCAAATGATGAAAATATCATTGTTTGCGGTACAACCGTAGGTGAATTATTTATTACGACTGATGGCGGGAATAATGGAGATGCAAGCTGGCAGGATGTCTCACAAAACGGGCTTGTAAACCGATTCGTAACTGATATTGAATTTTCACTTAGTGATGATAAAACCTTTTTTGTAACTTTTTCAGGCTACGGCTCACCTCATGTTTTTAAAACTACGGATTTGGGCAAATCATGGAAGAATATAGGAAACGGATTACCTGATATACCCGTAAACGCCATAACCCTTCATCCCGATAATCCAGATTGGATTTTTATTGCCACCGATGTAGGCGTATTCGCAACATTTGATGGAGGAAATTCTTGGCTGCCTTTTGGCAGAGGATTGCCAAGAAGTCCTGTGCATGATATTTCTTTCCAAACGAACAGAGTTGTTTTACCTCAGCTAACTTTAAGGGTTGCCACTCATGGAAGGTCAATGTGGGAAATAGACGTTCCTTCTGATGTTGTCACAGACGCTGAGATAACTTCTCCCGCAGGTGGAGAGATATTTACCGGAGGCAGTACTGTTCCTATTTCCTGGTATGGTTTAGGCACGACACCACTTTTATTGGAATATTCAACTAATGACGGGAACAACTGGAATACAATAGCTAATAATGTCACGGGAACTGAGTATAATTGGATTATTCCGACCGATAAAATCGGTTTTCTATGCAGAGTCCGTATCACTCAAGGTGCAAACGAGGTTTCGGGCGGGAAAAAACCTGACAAATTACAATATGGGCAAGTCTTAATATCAAGGTCATTTACTATTAACAAAATTGAAAGAGGTTCTTTACTACTTAGCGGCTCAGTTAAGTTTGTACCTTACGGTGTAGCTTATGACGGCAAAGGCGGATTGTGGGCTACCAGCTTTTACGGCAATAAGATATATAAGCTGAATGCAGATAATTTAGAAATGATAAAATCAATAAATATAAAGGGAGACAGTCTTTTCACGGATTTGAGCTATGATAAACAAAAGAATCTGATGTGGGTTCACCACATGTATAATACTTCGGGTTCCGGAGGCGGTGAGATAATAGAAATAGATACAACCGGAAAAATACTCTATTCCTTGAAAAGCCCTGCAACTTCTTATCCAATTGGTCTAGAACTTGTTGATGGTAATCTACTCGTCGGTGACCGTGACGGCGAAAGAAAGTTATACCTGATTAGAACCGGAGACGGAAGTAATGTCATTAATCCCGTTTTAAATCCATATCAAAAAACTTACGGTCCCAGAGGTCTCGCCTATGACGGGAAGCAGTTTGTTTACCAGGTCTGCACGGATTTTCCCAATGGCGGTTCTCTTAATGAATCGTTGATTATGAAAATAGATAAAAATAATTTAGGTGCCGAAGTTGACAGATTGTCCCTTCAAACCAGGAATTCAGGAATAATAAACGGAAGAGGAATTGATTTCGACCCGCGGGATTCAAGCTTTTGGATTACCGATTTCGGAGGAAATATATATAAAATAGCAGGCTTCAATCCTCCAATACAGGCATCTAATTTAGATTTGACAATTACAGGCTCCAATACAGTCTGTCAAAATGATACATTAGTTTATTCTACTACTACTGAAAACAATGTTACAATAAGCTGGAGGGCTGTTAATGGTAGTATTATTGGCTCAAATAACGGTTCAATAATAAACGTATTATGGAATAATGCAGGAACAGGAAATATAGTTTTGATTAAGGACAATACTTCAAGTGGTAAGACAGATTCTTCATCATTGAATGTAACCATTAATAATTTACCTCCAAAGCCTGTTATCTCGAAGGATTTTAATACGCTTATTTCAAGTTCCGCCGCCGGTAACCAATGGTATAAAGACGGCAATCCAATATCGGGTGCTACAAGTAATACATTCAGTGCCACTGTAAACGGGAATTATACGGTTCGGGTGACTTTAAACGGCTGTTCATCTTTATTATCCGATGTGTTTAATTTCGAATATACGAGTTCTGATTTCAATCTGACAATAACAGGTTCCAATTCAGTTTGTCAAAATGACACCTTAACATATTTAACCACTGCTGAAAACAATGTAAAAATCAGTTGGAGAGCTGATAACGGCAGTATCATAGGTTCTAACAGCGATTCAATAATAACGGTTATATGGAATAATGCAGGTACGGGAAATATAGTTTTAACCAAAGAGAATACTTCTACATCGAAAAAAGATTCTGCTTCGCTAAGTATAACTATCAATGTAGTACCTCCGAAACCGACGATAACAAAGAATTCTAATACTCTTAATTCAAGTGCTCCTACAGGTAATCAATGGTATTTTTCGGGCAAGCCTATTTCAGGTGCTACAAATAATACATACATTCCAACGAAAGATGGAATTTATACTGTTAAGGTAACTTTAAATGGTTGTTCTTCTTTATTTTCTGATGGTATTAATGTTATTACCGATGTTAAGGAACAATCAACTGATAATGCAATATTGGATACCAGGATTTATCCAAATCCTATGACCGATTTTGCTATAATATCTTTCAGATTGCAAACACATGATGCCCAAGTCAAAGTGCAGATTTATAATGTTTTGGATGAGCTTACGGGGACATTTTTTGATAGAAGATTACAGGAAGGACAGGCGGAATATTTCCAGATTTCGGTAGGGAAGCTTTCTCCGGGTTTCTATTTTGTGGTATTTTATGTGGATGGCAGGCAGGTAAATGTAGAAAAGATGGTTGTTGCAAGATAAATTTGAGATTAATTAATCTTAATGCTCTTTTTACCGATAATTAAAATAGTTTAAGAGACGGAATCCGGTTTAAATATTTGAGATTAAAAAAAACAGATAATGAAGAAAACCGCATTTCCACTGACAGGTACCTGATTACTTATGCTGATTTAATCACCCTGCTGCTGGGGCTATTTGTAATTATGTATGTCGTTTCGCAGGTTGATGAATCAAAATACAAAAAGGTATCGGAGGCTTTTTCCGATTACTTTAAATCTACTAAAGAACAGGTTCTGCAGGGAAGCGGCGGCGTTTTAAAAGGGCACAAGCAAGGCTTGCCTGAGCCTATTATGCCCAATCCATCTAATAAAACATTAGAAAAAATACAGACTGAAGCTGAAACTGCATTTCAGGAGTACATTTCCAAAGGTACATTATCAATAAAAAAGAAAAACGATGAGGTCATCCTGACTTTATCCGAAAAGCTGATGTTCCCTTCCGGCAAAGCAGATATGCAGCTTGCGGCGTATCCAGTTTTGGATACGGTAGCCGCAATACTGACGGGTATTCCTTTTCAGCTTTCCATTGACGGGCATACAGATGATGCACCTATACGAACATACAGGTTTGAATCTAACTGGCATTTATCAATCGCAAGGGCAATGAGCGTTGGATATTATCTTATTCAAAGAGGAATAACCGAGCATAACCTTATGATTCGAGGCTTCGGCTCCCAAAGACCTGTTTCGGATAATACAACTGAAGAAGGTAGGGCAAAAAACAGGCGAGTTGATATTACAATTTCCCGTATGTCACACGATGTTCCAATCACTGAAGGCTATAACAAGCCTGACTCAACGGGAAAGTAAGGAAATTATTAAAATAAAAACTTAATTTTAAAAGATGTAATTTTGTAACTATTAAACCTTGATAAATTTTTAAAGATAACAATATGAAATTTTTCAAAAAGGAAAATCATATAATCTATTTCGGAGATGCTCTTAAAGTATTAAAAGAACAAATTCTAGATAATACAATTGATTTGATATTTGCAGATCCTCCGTATAATATCGGAAAAAAGTTCAACGGATATAAAGAAAATTGGGCTTCAGATGAAGATTATTTAGAATGGTGCTACGCTTGGATTGATTTATGTTTATCAAAATTAAAACCTAATGGGAGTTTTTATGTAATGACTTCAACACAATTTATGCCTTTCTTTGATATATATATAAGGAAAAAAATGTCAATCCTTGCAAGAATAATATGGTATTATGATAGTTCAGGTGTTCAAGCAAAAAATTATTATGGTTCAATTTATGAACCAATTTTATATTGTGTAAAAGATAAAAATAATTATACATTCAATTCAAATGAAATTCTCGTCGAAGCAAAAACAGGAGCCAAAAGAAAATTAATTGATTATAGAAAAAATCCACCTCAAATTTATAATTCTTCAAAAGTACCTGGAAATGTATGGGAATATCCAAGGGTCCGATATCGGATGCCTGAATATGAAGAACATCCTACTCAAAAACCAGTTGCATTGTTAGAAAGAATAATTAAAGCAAGTACAAATGAAAACGATGTAGTATTGGACCCTTTTTCAGGTACATTTACAACTTCTTTCGTTGCAAAATCTCTAAATCGAAAATCCATCGGAATAGAATTACAAGATAAATATGTGAAAATTGGTTTAAGAAGACTTGAAATTCAAAACAATTTTAATGGCGAGCTTCTTAAAAAAGAGTTAAGAACCTTTGAATATGATAAAATACAAGAAACATCAAGTTTAACTTTATTTGAGAAACCGGATGGAACATATTTTTACGAGTGAAATCAGGAATATTCTTAAGAAACATTTTAAACATAATTCCGAAGAAATTTTTGAAAAAAGTCAATTAATTCAATATATAAATTTAAAAACTAAATCGGCGAATAAAGGAGTCAAATCAAGAGCAAGTTTTGCTAATCTTTATGCTATTTATGTTATTATTGAAGATTATATTCAGAATGATTTCGATAAACGAAAAGATTATTCTAACTATGAAGGTGCTCCTTTTACAAAATTATTTCATAGACAAAGACAATTACCATTCGGTAGCAAATTACAAAATCATGCTCTTAATAATAGGCTGAATGCTGAATTTCAGAAATTTTTTCCTACATCTGAATTTACACCTATTTTAAGAAATCTAGAAACTAACAGGTATTGGATTAATGAAAATCTTATTAAAATTAAAATTGGAAATAAAACCTTTAATATTGCAAATAGTATAATTGATATTATTGATGCTTATTCTCAAATTAAAAAAGATACTTTTGAGAAATTTATAAAATATTGTAAAAAATTACAAAGCATTGAATCACAAACTCCAAACGAAGTTATAGAATTTATACAAAGTCTAATCTCAATTACTTCAGATGCTCGAATATTTGAAATTGTAAGCTATGCCATTCTGAAATTTTATTATCATGACCAAAATATTTATTGGGGTTTCGATATAAAAAAACTCAATAAAGAAAATTTGAAACTATATAAAACAGGCAGGACAAATGCGAATGATGGAGGTATTGATTTTGTAATGAAGCCCTTGGGGAGATTCTTCCAGGTCACAGAAACATTAGATGTAAAAAAATATTTCCTCGATATTGAAAAAATTGAAAGATACCCCATAACGTTTGTTATCAAATCTGATTTACCCTCAGAAACATTGATGACTAACCTGCAAGATAATGCATTATTATGGTATTCAATAAAAACCATAGTCAATAAATATATAGATTGTATTGAAGAAATAATTAATATTCCTGAACTTATTAAAAGATTCAATTTTTCAGTTAAACAAGGTTATTTGAATAATATCCTTGAAGAAATTATTATTCAAAGTAAAGTAGAATTTAATTATGAAGAAGATTAAAGTGTAATTTAACTTGGTTTTAATATTTTATTTTAAAATTTCTTTTGGTAAAATACTTTTAAATATATAATTTTAACTTAGGATTAATTTCCGTATATAGATTTTATATAAAATAATCTAAAAAACAGAAAGAGCGTGATGGAACAAACAGTCGAAACAAAAGTCAGAAAAATTAATACACTTCAATTTGGAGAGCTGGAGGTCGGCGAAGACCTTATTTTTATTTTCCCAAACGGGATGCTGGGCTTCGACGAATTAAAGGAGTTTGTTTTAATCACAGCAGAAGAAACCGTGCCTTTCAAATGGCTGCTGTCAGTTGAAAAACCTGAAATAGGTTTCCCATTGCTTAGTCCATGGCATATAGATTTAACTTATGACCCGGGCAGAGACTTCGATGTTGAAAAACAGATATTCATGGTAGTAGTAACTCTTGAAGATGAGAAAGGCTCGATGACTGCGAATCTGAAAGCACCGATTATTTTCGACGTAGATAATCAAACGGGTGAGCAGGTAATTTTGCCGACTGATAAGTATTCTCCGACATTTATTATCGGGAAGAATTGATATTTTATACTTTAAGGTTCCCGCAGAATTGAGGGAAATTAGTTTTTTAATATTCAGGGAAAGAACATGCTTGTACTATCAAGGAAAGTTGGTGAGGTAATAACGGTAGGCTCATCTGTGAAAATTACCGTACTTGGCTTCGACAGGGGAATTATCAGACTTGGCATTGAAGCC
>JBEKWK010000068.1:0-10619 GCA_049513175.1 FCB group bacterium | reverse complement strand
AGTCCCTTCATATTTTGCAGTCTTACCATTAGTATCAATTACAAAAGTTTCGTTTGAGTTAAAAGCATCATCTTCAAAATTCTGGAACGGTCCTCTTGCAACATCGGACAACTTTGTAGCCGAAGTGCCAACCATCAATGCTCCTTCATATAATATATTCGGGTAATTTTTATATATAAAGCCTATACCCTGATTGTTTTTAGGATAATCGTTATACCCGATATCACCCCTGTTATTGAATGTAACTGTAATATCATTTCCATTCATAGTCCGGTAGCTGGGATGGATATTCAAATCAAAATAGACACTATTGCAATAAGTAGTATCATCAAAAATTTTAATCTCTATCGTAGTTATATAATTTGGTGGAATGTTTCCCGGAACTGAAAATATGATATTACTGAGAGCGGATTTAGTCTCCAGAGTATTCATTGTGCCTATAGTACTTGTGTCATTAATGAAATTCAAACTATAAGGCGAATTTGAAATTGTTCCGGTTAAAATTTTACCATTTATCATGGGAGACAATACATTAGTCAGAGATATTGTAATTTCTACTGTGTCCCCTATATCTATAATATCATTATAATCTGGATTTGTAAACTGGTAACTATTTAATATAACGGATTTAAGATTAGATGAAGTCACAGCCTTGAAAGCATTGACTCTGCCTTTGCCAATAGTACCAATATAAAATGGATTTAAGGAATCTATATTATCACTGCTTGCTTTAACTTGTTCGACAACCTGCAGGGGAGTATATTGAGGAAACTTCAGCCTGACTAATGCTGCAACCCCCGCAGCTATAGGCGATGACATTGAAGTTCCGCTAAGTGCATCGTATTGATTGCCCGGTAAAGTAGAATATATCTCAACTCCCGGTGCTGAAACGCTGATGGAGTTGTGATAATTTGAGAAACCGGCTTTTATATCATAAGAATCCACTGCTGCCACGGATAGAACATTTTCATCTGCCGCAGGATAATATGGAAGGTTAGCTGCATCGTTACCTGCAGCAGCTACAAGCACAGAACCCATATTAATAGCCTGTTTTATCATATCTTCTTCTGCCTGTGATTTATTGGGACTCCCCCAGGAGCAGTTTATTACGCTTGCACCCATAGAAGCGGCATAAAGAACACCTTCATAACCATTGTAAATAGAGCCACTCGACGGGTCATCCTGTGAGACTTTTACAGCTAATAATTTTACGTTTTCCGCTACACCGGCAATGCCAATATGATTATTGATGACAGCTCCTATTATACCTGCAACATGAGTGCCATGCTCATGTCCCGGTTGCGGGTCGTTATCTTGTCCCGTAGGCGATGTAGAACTTTCAAAATCCCATCCACGCCAATCGTCCACCAAACCATTATGGTCATCATCAATCCCGTTAAATCGTTTATCATGCCCCGCCGAATCAAGCCCGGTTTCGCCGGGATTAATAAACATATTTGCACTTAAATCTTCATGGTTATAATCCACACCTGTATCGACAATTCCGATAGTTAATGTATCACTTGTTTTTAAGGAATCCCATGCATCATAGACTTTAATCTGTGTCAGACAGTATTGTTTGTTAAGAAGAGGGTCGTTAGGAACACCAACTATTTTTCTTGTATATAATGGTTCTGCATATTCAACATCAGGGTATGATTTTAATTTACCGGCAACAACTAATGGGTCAACAGAAGAATTATATTCAATAATACAAATACGTGATACATTTTCTGATTCATATGAGTTAGGCGTTACTTTCTCTTTCATCAAGGAATTATATCTTTCGGATATTAAGTTAAGAATTGCATCAGATACAAATCCTTTGCTTGTATTGGAACCTAATAGTTGACTGAATTCCTCAAACTCTCCGGTTCTGCTTCTATGCATCCATTTGACTAAAAGATTGGAATTCTTCTTAAATTTTACAACTATTTTATTCGGCTCATAATAATTGTTTTGAGCAAATAGGATAAAATTACAATAGAATAATAATCCCGTTAAGATAAAATATATTTTTATATTATTTTTCAACAGTATTTTTTTAAATAATAAATCAATTTTTTAATATAAAAAATTTATTTAAAAATTGTAATTGTATTCAAATTAGCTTCTAATCGGGATAGCCCATTAATCTTGCAACAACATTCAAAGAATGTATATGCTCAAATATTAGTTTTAATATTACCATTAATGGAATTGATATCATCATACCCGGGATACCCCATATATAACCCCAGAAAACCAAGCCGAATATAACTGCAACAGTATTCAGACGTAAACGGTTGCCTATGATTTTAGGTTCAATTACATTCCCTATAGTAAATTGAAAACCGCCCAGGCAAATTAAAAGAAAAATTACTGTCCTGATATCTTCATATTGAATAAATCCCATAATTACCGGGGGTAAAACTGCAACAATTGACCCGACTGTAGGTATATAATCAAAAATAAAAGTAAGGAAACCCCAGAATATCGGAAATTTTAAACCGAATATTAAGCAAATCAATGTTACTACAACTCCGGCACACAGGTTAGTCATAGTTTTGAGAAGCATGAATGAAAAAATTGATTTTTGAACTTTTTCATAATTTGACAGTAACACATCGCTTCCATCACCACCGACATATTTAATATATTTTTGGTAACCTGACATACCTGATAAGATTACGAGATAATAAATACAGAATATTATTACTGAACCTGTAAAGGAGCCTATTCCTGATGCAAGCCGGCTGATTGTATTAGAAAGCCAATCACCGTGAATAAGTTTATCAAATTCTTTGTTAAAATTAGTATCATTAAAAGAAAATCCGAATGATGCATTAAGCCAATGAATTGTTGAACTGAATCGTTCATTAAACTTAGTTATAAAAAATGCCTGTTCTGATGCAATATTAGAAGTTGTTTGTATTATAATATTGACTATTCCGAATAAAATTAATAGAGATATAATTGCAACAATAGGAATAGCAAGAAAATCAGGAAATTTACTCTTCTTTAAAAATAATATTAACGGTTGAAATAAGATAGCAAATAAGCAAGCAAATATCAATGGAATTAATAGTGAAGATAGAACAGTCAAAAGGTAGAAAACTAAAACTAATAGGATTATAATTAGAATATTTTTTGAAACATTATCCATTATGTTCCCTCCCTTAATTTGAAAATATAAATAAAAAATGTATAGGGGTTGTATCAAAAGCATGGTAATATTCTGTAAGTCATTCTGAGTGAAGCGAAGAATCCAGTATTCATGCGGGTTTTAGATTAACTTAGTTCAACATGTTACTTCACTTCACTTCATACAGAATGACATTTTTGAAACAGCCTCTTTTATTTTATCAAGTTTATTTTTTATCCTTCCACTGCACATTATAATAACCGGGTCTCTCTTTGACGACTTCTTTCAGAAATTGGTCGCCATAGCTGACTCCCTTTGGAGTTCTGCCGTTCGATTCATTCACATTATTTATATAACCATCATTATATTTCATAACGAGTTCTCTCCATAATTCCTTCCATCTTTGAAAAGTCATTTCAGCATTATTCACTGAATAATCAGTCAGAAAATCTACTGTAAGTTGTGGATTTTTTTGATAAAGCTCTAAAGCCCCTTTTTCGATTGCCGGCTGGTATGCAAAAAATTTATTTTCAAGTTCCGATTGTACCTTTTGTATATCTTTTATAATATATGAATATTTAGTATAAGCAAGATTTGCGACAAGGTTAAATATCCATATCCCGGATTCCAGCGAAAAATCATAAACGTATCCCGATTTAAAAGGCTTCGGTGTTCTGGTCATACAGCAATATAAAGGCATGTAAACATTAGAATAATTGTCATCTACACCATACCAAAACACACCTGCTATCTCACGAGGCATGAAGGAACGCATCTGGGAAACAAAAGTAAAACAAGTTTGTTGTGTAGAAACCGGTCTTTCCCAACCGTAATTAGTACTGTCACCTTCGATTTTCCATGTCAGATTTTTCCATCTTACAGGACATCCATACGGACCTGAAGCAAGACCTTTTGTCATATCAAATTCCGTACCTTCGAAATGGTCCCTCATCAAACTTATTACATCCTGTACCGTTACTTTTTTATCAGGTTTAATAAACAAAGGGTATGGCTCAGCTCCCTTTTCCGCCCTCCAATAGCCGGTTGAGAAATTCTGAGAAGGAGCTATTCTTGAATAGAATCTCCAAATTCTACCTTCACAAAACAGCAAAGAACCGGGGTCGGCAGGTGCATAGACATCAGAAAAACTAAATTTAGCAGAATCCGGTTTATAATACCCTTTTTTGATTGCATAACTAATGACATCAGGAGCATACATGCAATATTCTTTGTCATCCAAGGGAAATTCCCTGATTCTGGAATGATTAGCATGGGCACAGACATAGCCTTCAGGAACTCTTCTTGCTACCCATAAAGCACCCCTTTCATTTTGCTTCGCTACCATTTCAAGAATCCATGCTTCGTTTGCGTCTGCAACCGAGAAAGATTCTCCTTCGCTACGATAGCCGTATTCTTCAACCAAATCTCCCATTATTTTTATTGCCTCTCTCGCTGTCTTAGCACGCTGGAGAGCAAGGTACATCAAGCTACCATAATCAACAATAGCGTTAGTATCCTGCAATTCACCTCTTCCTCCGAATGTTGTTTCGCCTAATGAAACCTGGTATTCGTTCATATTACCTATTACGGAAAATGTATGTGCGACTTGCTTGATATTTCCAAGATATTTACCTGTATCCCATTCATAAATCTTTAACGAATCACCCGGTGCCCAATCCCTAGCAGGAGCAAAATATAGGGGTTCCATAAAACCTCCGGCATCTGCATTATATGTTATCATTACGGAACCGTCTGCCGAAGCACCCTTCGATATAAGATAATTAGTACAGGCTGAAGTTTGACTGTAAAATATAATAAATATTATTGTTGTTAATGTAAATAAAGAAATAATTCTCATCACCCACCATAATATAATTTAAAATAAAAACATTTTGTTATGATTCTTAATTTATTAAATGCAAATTTATGTTTTATTCAATAAAGAAGAATAAAAGATTAGAAAAAAAATAAAAAAAACCGGATTTTAGGGTTTCCCCTAAAGTCCGGTTTAATTTCAAATTAATACTTTTTATTTAATCAGAATTAATTTATTGATTTCGGTATAATCACCAATCTGAACTACATACCAATACAGTCCGCTTGTCAGGTTATGAGCATCCAGATTAATATTTTGCTTACCAGCAGGCATATAATTGTTATTTAAAGTTGATATTTCAGCACCTAAGGTATTAACCAACTTAACGACTACTCTGCTTGGCTCCGGAACATTGAACTGAATAATTGTCGATTCCGTAAACGGATTTGGATAGGCAGTGATTCCATATTTAGCAGCAATCATATCCTGGACACCTTCATGGATTTTTGTCCTAAAATTCCAGACATCAGACCATGGACCTGTCCCTGCTTCGTTAGTCCCTCTTACACGCCAATAATAAGGTGTATCATATAACAGGTTCAATACTGAAGTATTCAAATTAAAGCTACTGTCTTGTGAAACCAATGTAGCAAGAGTGAAACTGTTACTCGTTGCTAACTGGAATTTATAAGTTACTTTACTCTGACTCGCCGCATCCAACCAGCTAAATGTAATATTTATATCGTTGTCAGCCGAAATATTCCCCGGAGACAATAATGTCGGAGCACCCGGCAAAATATCAATGGTTTTGAATGTCCATCTATCTGAGTATTGAGTCTCACCACTGTCGTTGATAGCACTGACATGCCAATAATAATCCTTATAATTCTCAAGACCTGTAACAGTATATGTTGTTGAAGTCAGAGTATTTAAATCGTAAATATTATTTACAAAATTAATATTACCGGCTAACTGCATATGATAATGTTGAACATTTGTAGATGGGAACCATTTTAATGTTACGGTTAAAGGTACTCCTGTACCGTTATTACCGGGAAATTGCAACAATGGTACTGATGGTCCGGCAAGATGAGTAGTAAAGTTCCAAACGGTTGACCATGGACTGGCACCTTCGGAATTCTTCGCCCTGACACGCCAATAATATGTTGTTTGAGCTGCCAGGAGTGGCGATACCTGGTAATTAGTTGCAGATTGTTCATAAGCCCTTATTATCGTACCAAATCCTGCATCTAGTGCCAAATTGTACTCATAAGTAGTTGCACCTGTTACGGCTTGCCACTGGAATAACACATTTGAAGGCTGATTAACTGCATTATTCACCGGAGCAGTAAGTAGAGGTGCATTAAGCACAGTTCTAAAAGCCCAAGTCGGTGAGAATGTGCTTGAACAAGTTGACATAGTCGCTGACACATGCCAGTAGTATGTTACATTATAATCAGGAACCGCTATTGTATAGGTAGTTGAAGCGGTATTTTGATTTACTATAGTAGTAGCAAATGTCGGGTCCTCAGATACCTGCAATGTATATAATGCCCCAGGTGACACTGAATTCCATATAAGATTTAAGGATAGTCCATACCCTCCGGCATTATTCGTTGGCGATAAAAGTTGTGTAATCGGTATGTTTGATTGGAAATCCCAAACCGGTGCAGACCAATCACCTATATTTGTAGCATCTTCTGCCCTGACTCTCCAATAATATTGAGTAAGTGCTGCCATTCCGGTTACATCTTTATAAAGTTCCTGAATGTTATTCTGATTTACAAATAAGTTAGTAAATGATGCATCCGTGGATATCTGTATTCTGTATCCTACGGCTCCCACTACAGGCTGCCATTGGAACCTGTAATCTGTCGGGGTGCATGTCCTGTGGTCAATAGGTGATAACAGAGTTGGACCACCATATATTGTTCTGAAACTAAACGTATTCGACCAGTCAGATTGACAAGTAGTAAATGATGAACTTACTCTCCAATAAAACAATGTATTAGTCTTAGAAGTCGGTACAAATACAGTATAGGAATTAGAAGTAATTCCTGATACATCCACATCAGGTGAAGTAAATTGAGGATTGTCAGCTACCTGTATTCTATAAGATGTTACCGGTATTACAGGTGTCCATGATAAACTAGTTGTAAATGAAACTGAGTTTGTGCCATTAGGGGGTAAAAGTGGTGCAGGAACCGGCTGTTGTGTTGTAAATGAGTTTGAAACAGACCAATCTGTGTACCCACAGGGATACTGTGTTTTTACTCTTGCCCAATATTGTTGTTCGCTTACCGGTAATAATACCGTATAAGATGTTGAAGTTATAGTAGTGCTTGAAAATACAAGGTTACCCGGTCCGAAAATGGGAGAATTATAAATTTCCAGGTCATAATTCAAACCAGCCGGAACAGCATTCCATCTGAATAGTGCATTTTTGGATATACAGCCGCTTCCATTCGTAGGTGTAGTAATTACCGGATTTGCAGGTATAGTGGTAAACGTATTTGAATTACTCCATCCGGACCAGCATGGGTCACTTACATATCTGTTTGATTGCATCCTCCAATAATATGTGGTATAATTAACTACTCCTGCAGTTATTAAAGACATTGTAGAAGAAGTAGTAGGAGTACCAATATTTGTATAAACTATACCTGCCGGGTCAAATGTTGACGAAGTATTAATCTCAATCACATTTTCACTGACACCGGGTAAAGGAGGAGACCATGATACTAAACCATTAACAGGAACGCAACTGCTTCCGGTTAAAGGTAATAAAAGTAAGGGGTAAGGTGTAATTGTCGTAAATGTACTTCCTGCTGAATAAATATTCGAAGCATCAGAAAATGAAGAACTAATACGCCAATTATAAACTCCAGCATATTTAGGTATAGTAGTTGAATAAGTAACTGAAGCAGGAGATAATCCTGCTACATCAAGAACTAACCAAGGAGCTGTAAAAGTACTTGTAGTGCTTACCTGAATCCCATATGACACAATGGTTCCTGAACCGGGAGCGCTCCAGGTAAATGTCATTGAATTCGGATTTACACAATCCACACTAACAGGCGATACTAAAGTAGCCGGTCCGGTTGATAAAAGAACCTGCTGACTAAAGAAACCAAACAACATAACCATTACCAATAGGTAATAAGTTTTTAAGTTTTTCATAAAACCTCCAATTGATTGACTAAAGCATATATTATAATTTAGATTGTTTTTAATTTGCTCCCCCCAGAGACAGACTAAAAATGTTTAATCTTTATTTTTCAATTTTTCTATTTCTTAAATTTTGTGTAATAAAATTTACACATAGTTCTATACTGTGTAAAAAATTACACTATTATTACCGATAATGAATTGTTATTCAAAATCTATATTAACTATTATCAAATATTGTACCATAATCATTTTATTGAATGCAATATATTAAATATATTTATTTAATCATAATAAAAATCATCAATTTTAATAAAAATTTATCTTTTTTTAAAATATACATGTTAATTTTGCGTTATTATGTTAGCACTCTATTGTAATGAGTGCCAATATTTTAAAAATTGATAATATTTCTACCACTTTAAATTACTATATATACGAATAAAAAACTTTTTTTTTTAAAACAAATTACTATTCTATTTATTAATGGAGGATTTTAAAATGAATTTACAACCACTGCACGACAGGGTAATCGTTAAACCCTCGGTTCCGGACGAAGTTTCAAAAGGAGGTATCATAATTCCTGATACTGCAAAGGAAAAACCACAACAAGGTGAAGTTATTGCTGTTGGTAACGGAAAAATAACAGAAGAAGGCAAAGTATTACCTTTAAATGTAAAAAAAGGAGATAAAGTATTATACGGAAAATATTCCGGCACAGAAGTCAATATTGACGGTGATGAGCATTTGATTATGCGTGAAAGTGACATTTTTGCTATTATTAAATAAGAAATAAATTTAAAAATAATATTCAGGAGAAAATATGAGTGCTAAAATAATTAGTTATGATTTTGATGCCCGTTCCACTTTGAAACGCGGTGTTGACCAGTTGGCAGATGCTGTTAAGGTTACATTAGGTCCCAAAGGTCGTAATGTAATCATTGATAAAAAATTCGGCGCACCTACCGTAACAAAAGACGGTGTCACTGTTGCTAAAGAAATCGAGCTTGAAGACCCAATTGAAAATATGGGTGCACATATGGTACGCGAAGTCGCATCTAAAACAAGCGATGTTGCCGGTGACGGTACTACTACTGCTACCGTGCTTGCCCAGGCAATTTATCGCGAAGGGCTTAAGAATGTTACTGCCGGTGCAAATCCCATGGATTTGAAGCGCGGTATTGATATGGCTGTCGAAGCTATTACTGCAGAACTTAAAAAACAAAGCCGCGAAGTTGAAGGTAAAAAAGAGATTGCACAGGTCGGAGCCATTTCTGCGAACAACGATAAGACTATCGGTAATTTGATTGCAGAAGCAATGGAAAAAGTCGGAAAAGACGGCGTTATCACAGTTGAAGAAGCAAAAGGTACTGATACTTCCATGGAAGTTGTCGAAGGTATGCAATTCGACAGAGGATACTTATCACCTTATTTTGTTACCGATGCCGAAACTATGGAAACCATTCTTGAAAATCCATACATTTTAATTTATGAAAAAAAGATTTCTGCAATTAAAGATTTGCTCCCAATCTTAGAGAAAACTTCACAGGCTGGACGTTCTTTATTAATAGTCTCTGAAGACATCGAAGGCGAAGCACTGGCAACTTTAGTTGTGAATAAATTACGCGGTACTTTGAAAGTAGCCGCAGTCAAAGCTCCCGGATTCGGCGACAGAAGAAAAGCAATGCTGGAAGATATTGGTGTGCTTACAGGCAGTACGGTTATCAGCGAAGAAAAAGGATTTAAGCTTGAAAATGCAACTTTAAATTATCTTGGAACAGCTAAAAAAATTGTTATTGACAAAGATAATACGACAATCGTTGAAGGAGCCGGTAAAGCAGATGATATAAAGAAAAGAATTAATGAAATTAAAGTTCAGATTGACAAAACGACAAGCGAATATGATAAAGAAAAACTCCAGGAACGTCTTGCAAAATTAAGCGGTGGTGTTGCTGTATTAAAAATCGGTGCTTCCACTGAAATTGAAATGAAAGAGAAAAAATCACGCGTCGAAGATGCTCTCCATGCAACCCGTGCGGCAGTCGAAGAAGGTATTGTCCCCGGTGGCGGAGTAGCTTATTTACGTGCCGTAAAAGTTTTGGATGCACTCAAAACGGAAAATGCTGACCAAAAAGTTGGTGTTGATATTATCCGCAAAGCTATTGAAGAGCCGGCAAGACAGATTATTGCAAATGCAGGTTTAGAGCCATCGGTAATTATACATAAAATTAAAGAAGGAAAAGGAGCATTCGGCTTTAATTCGGCAACCGAAAAATTTGAAGACTTGTTTGAAGCAGGTGTCATTGACCCGACAAAGGTCGGCAGAGTTGCTTTAGAGAATGCCGCTTCTGTTTCAGGTTTGCTTCTTACTACCGAAGCAACAATCGTAGACAAACCGGAGAAAAACCCTCCAATGATGCCACCAATGCCGGGCGGCGGTATGGGTGATATGTATTAAGATTTATTGTCTTATAAAATTAAGTCATCCGGTTGTCATGACCGGATGACTTT
>JBEKWK010000067.1:0-10668 GCA_049513175.1 FCB group bacterium | reverse complement strand
ATGACATCATGCCTAAAACGACAAATGGATTTGAAGTAAGCAACATCACACCTATCCCGGTCAAGGATGAAATACACATGACATTAAAAATAGATGTAGAAATGCCTTTAACCATCGAACTTTTCGATATAAACGGGAGAAATGTCTCTACCATTTATGACCAAAGGAAATTTGAGCCGGGAATTTTTGAAATTAAAATACCCATAGATAAATTAAACACAAATGTATATATTATGAAAGTAATTAATGGAAATAACTTCAATATCCGAATATTTTCAGTAATTAAATAAATAATCATAATGCGTTATAATTGAAAATAAACGAGTTAATATAAAATAATTAAAAAATATTACATTTATTAAAAAATTTTAATTTTCCGAAAAAACCTATATGAATGAATGTGAACAGTCCGATTCTCCAGAGCTACTCTATCTTTTTATATGTTTAGCAGTTAAATTTTATTTTTTAAAATAAATCAAAAACATCTAATGAATGATAAAAAATGGCTAATTCTCAACTTTTTTTAAAAAAAAATATTTTTTTTGAGACCTTTTTACTATATTTGTGTCATTATATATATATTATGTACAAAAACGAAAAAAGTTTTTCAAAATAGTTTATTTTGAGATATTATAGAATTGAATTTAGAGTATTTTTATTTTAGTAAAAAATGTTATAAATAATAAATTGTAAATATATTTTTCAACAATTCGATGAGGTCTAAAATGCTTAAAAAAATTACTTTTCTGTTTTTGAGTATGGCAATGTTAATGACAATGCTGTTTTCAAATGCTTATTCTCAAACCGGGGTTTATACTTTTGGATGCGCAACCACTCCATACTATTATTGGACCGGCTATGCATGGGGATGGATGACTAATATCCCTTCCAATTGTGCCATGACTGTCATATCAGTTCAACCCATGGATGCGAGTTCATACACTACTGCTACCGGTGTAACATTCCAACTTGCAAGACTTTCCGGATATGGAGGTTCTCCTATGGAAAATAATTCAACAGCCCCCCAACAAACTTTGTATTCAAATGGCGTTGAGGGAGTATATACTAATACAGATCTAAGGGTGCAGGGAGGCAATTATTTAGCTCTAATTTACTACTATCAGAGTACAATTTGGGGTAGTAATGTTTCCATTACATGTTACAACAATTCATTTTCCGGAACTTTATATGACCTTAATGGAAATGGCTATGGAGTAAACATATATGCCGCTTATTGGTATTCTACTTTACCTGCGAGCTATATTTATGACGAAGGTAATTATTATTACCAGGGCAGTTATATAAAGTATGCGACTCCGCGACTTCTAACTACACAGGTAGTGACAGGTACAGGAACTATCGTACAAAGCGGCTCACAAACACCTGCTTTACCGGCAGGTCAGGTATGGTATAATGCCAGCACTTCCTTTCTTGTAACTGCGGGTTCAGGACTTTACATTACCGATATCGTTATTAATGATGCCACTCATTACGGGTTCCAGACATCACCTTATACTTTAGCTTTAAATAATATCCAGACAAACTGGAATATTAAAGTTTATTTTGGTTATAACGTACAATTGGTAACAGGTGGCACTACAATAGCTGCATACGGATATCCTGCCGGCTTCCAGTATTTCCCTGCAGGAGCAATAGTACAGTTTAACGTAGCACCACAATATGCAGGAGCGAAAATTACACTGCTGACAATTTGCGACCGCGATAATCCATCTACTTCATTTTCAATTCCTATTACAAACGGAGGTACAGGACAATCTATTATGCTAGGTAATAGTTCTACCGGCTTACCGGCACCATTTAATACTCCGCTCAGCTTGAATGTCAAGATAACCGCCCAGGCGAATATTCCGATTGATGCTTCGTCAGGACCTCATGGTCAAATTACAAATGCAGGGGTGTTATTATATACATATAACTCAAATACGTTTATTGTAATGACTCCTGACCCGAATTATAAATTCGACCAGATATTAATTGACGGTGTCAATAAACTTGATGTTAACGGAAATCCTACGGATGCAAACCTAAAAATAAAAACTACAGCTCCTATGTCCGCTACATACACTTTTAATAATATTATTTCGCCGAGGTCAATCCATGTTGAATATTATGCTCATCAGATAAAATATGTAATTGGAGGCACAGGATTAGGCGGCAGCTTAAATCCCGCCACACCAAATCCTCTGAGAGTCAATGATAATATAACCGCATATTATCAGGATGTTCCATTACCGGATTTCAAGATATCATATCTTAGCTGGACTGACGGTACTACAACATGGTTACCAAGTGGAGCATATCCTGCTCATGGTGCATTTAATTTTGAACTTGATAATGTAGTAAATGACATGACAATTTCCACTTCATTTACAATAGCCACATATACTGTAACGATAAAGAGACACGAAGGGGGACAGATAGTACCATATGGTACGCTTGACCCGGTTACCGGAATCGGTACAATGATAGTAAATTCCGGAGTCACAAAAGTCTTCACAATCAGTCACGATGCCGGTTCTCATTTAGTAGACGTTTTGGTTGACGGCGTAAGCCAGGGACCAATAACTACATACACGATGACCACTATACGGGCAAACAGGACAATAGAGGCTATATTTGCAAAAGATGCATATCATGTTTACGGAGTTCCTGGACCCAATGGTACGATATTCCCCAAAGATACAACTGTTAATTCAGGCGGAGATATTGATGTAGTTGTTACACCTGATATTGGTTATAAGATATCTTCAGAACAATTAAACGGAATAACAAAAAATCCTGAGACAGAGTTCCAGATATTAAATATCAAAACCAGTCAAACTGTAACGGCAGTATTTGAGCCGACGGCAATATGGACAATCACAACAACCACAAATACCGGCGGAACAATCACACCAAACGGTGTCGTTAATGTAAACGATGGTTTAAATAAGACATTTACTATAACACCGAATAAAGGATATATGGTAAAGGATGTGCTGGTAGACGGTGCATCAGTAGGACCTGTTACGGCTTATACATTTAAGTACGTAACGGCAAATCACACTATAGACGTAACATTCGAGATGATACCCGTACCTGTAGTTCAATGCACCTTGAATACAACACCAGTTGTTTCAGGAATACCGTTCAGCATGACTGTGAAGCTAATAGACTCTACCACAGGCAATCCATACCCTGTTCCTGTAGATGTACCTGTAACGATAAAGACAACAGGCATCGGAGTATTAAGCGGAGTGACAACGGGTACAATGTTAAAATCAACTGCAGATGTAACTATAGACGGTATAATATATACCAATGATAATGGTGAGATTAACGTCCAATTCTCAGCAGGAGCTTTTGGCTACAAGGCATGCTCCACCATTACGACTGTGATGGCAAAAGAACCTGCCACACAGGAGAGCCAGATTGTTTTCGATTTCAGTAAATTCACAACAACAGGTGTATCCTTAGCTTGGACAAAAGGCGATGGAGCCAATAGAATTGGTCTGATGAAACCAAAGAGTGCTATTTTAACTACTGAATTACCGGCAGACGGAACAAACTATACTGCAAACAGTGCTTTTAGCTCGGGTCAGGCAATGGGTTCAGACGGATGTTATGTGATATACAATGATAAAGACAATAACGTAAACATTACCGGTTTATCATTAGGAGAGACATATTATGTAATGTTCTGCGGTTATAATGGAGTTGGTCCAACATCAAACTATAATTTAAATACTGCAACAAATAATCCGAATTCTGCATTGATAGTAGGTGTTAATGACAATAAACCTGTTTCATTGAGTGGATTTGATATTAGTAATGTCGCACCGAATCCTGTTGTGAATGATTTACATTTTACATTGACAACTGCAAAGACAATGCCTATTACAATAGAATTACTGGATATGAGCGGACGCAAAGTAGTGACGAACAGTAAGACTTTTGACCCGGGTAGCTTTGATATAAATATTCCTGTGAATCAACTCTCTGCAGGTGTTTATGTTGTTAAAGTTTCAAGCGGAAATGATTTTGCTTTCACTACTATAACAATAGTAAGATAATATAGTAAACAGGAGCTACGGTTATTCGTTAGTCACCTGTTCACTTTTACTTTTCAACGGTGGGTTGATAAATTCAGCCCACCGTTTTTGTTTTAATTATAAGCAGAATTTTTATAAGAAGAAAATTTTTATTAACTTTGTTTTCTTAAATCGCGGGGTGGAGCAATTGGTAGCTCGTCGGGCTCATAACCCGAAGGTTACAGGTTCAAGTCCTGTCCCCGCTACCATGAAAATAAAAAAGCCTTGTTTTTACAAGGCTCTTTTTTTTGTTATAATAATAATTATTTTCTTTCTGAATATTTCTTTCGAAAACCATAGAAATTTATCAATCTTTCATTTCGGAAATTTTAGCATTGAAAATCTCATCCCAATCGTAACCGGGGGCGAGATATTTGTTGTCCATGTGAGTCGCGATTGTGGGAATCGGGACATAAAGATTTCGCTTCTTACCGAAAAGAATCCGGAAAAAAGAAAACCACCATGCTTTCAGAAATATTTTAACTGCAAAACTTTCTTTATTAATATGCCTTATTACACTGAATAAATTAAATATCTTCATCTTTGTAAGGCTCATCCATAAACCCGCATCAGTGTTATTTCTTGTATATGTCATAAAGACTTTTTTTGTCTTGCCAAGGATTTCTTTGGTAGTTAAAAAAGTCATACATGAACAAGAAATAGTTCGCCAATGCCTTTTGCCAGATATAATAACATTACTTTTATAATTATGTAAATCCAAAGTATATATGTCAAGGTGGTCATAAGGAGTAATGAAATCAACCTCCGGGTTATCTTTCAAAAATGATAACATTTCTATAAAAGTATCAGGGAGATAAAAATAATCATCCTCTGCGAAGTAAACATATTCGCTGTAATTTTGCTCTGATAATATTTCAACCTGTTTCCCAAATGTCCGTCCATTGCCGATTCCCGGTAATTGATAAAATGTCAAATCCTTTTCATCAAAATATTTTTTAAAAAGTTCACTATATTCAGGAGGGCAATTATCGAGGATTACGAACATTTTAATTTTAAGCACACCCAAAGATTCTTTAAAACTTTTCAGGCAGAGTTCAGACAATTTAAATTTATCATCGGAAAAAACAGGAGGCACTTTAGATACTTTAGGATAGATTCTGTAAGCTATTGCGACATCATATTGTTTATCATCCATTCGAAGCTTTCAATCTTATATATATATTTATCATTAAATTTTAAAAATTTAAAATAATGAATTATTCCGTAATTCCATAGTTTGAAATTTTTCTGTATAAAGTTCTTTCACTCAAACCAAGAGCTTTAGCCGCTAATCTCCTGTTACCTTCAAATTTTCTCAAAGCTAATAAAAGCAATTTCCTTTCCATATCATCCATTTTAAGGTTATCCTCGGAAATTGTTGGTATTTCTTCAATCTGAGTATAAGAATCATTGCGTCCGGAATCAGAAACACTTTCTCTTATATCCTCGAACTTAAAATTTAAAGAATGGAGATATCTCTTTATATCTGTTATATCGTTTTTCAATTCAAGTAAAGAACGGAAAATAATTTCCATATCAATATTTCTTGTGTCATTGAATCCGGAAATGGGAATCATGGAAACATCTTTTTCGAGAGGAGCATTATTAGCCGGAGGTAAAGCAGGTGCAATATGCTTTAACAAAGCATCCGGCGTTATATAAGTTATTTTTTGCAGCGAAATAGTAGTTTCAATTAGGTTTCTTAACTCTCTCACATTTCCGGGCCAAGGCATGTTTCGCATGATATTAAGTGCATCTTCAGAAATGCCCTCATATTTTATCCCAAGCTTATCGCATACTTTTTCTCCAAAATAATCCGTTAAAAGTGGGATGTCTTCTATGTGTTTTCGTAAAGGGGGCAAATAGAGATGAACCGATTTCAAACGAAAATATAAATCCTGACGGAACTTACCATCTCTCACATCATATTCAAGTTCACGGTTAGTAGCGGCTACAAGCCTTACATCCACTTTTTTCAGATTAGTAGAGCCGAGTCTTGTAAATTCCCCTGATTCAAGTACCCGTAATAATTTGACCTGAGTACCATAAGGCATTTCACCTATTTCATCAAGAAATATCGTACCTTTATCGGCTACTTCAAAGAATCCTTTTCTTTGTTCAACGGCGCTTGTGAAAGCACCTTTCTCATGTCCGAACAATTCGGATTCAAGTAAAGTTTCAGGAATTGCTCCGCAATTGACACTGATAAAAGGGGCTTTTTTTCTTTCAGACAAACCATGCAAAGCATTAGCAAATATTTCTTTTCCGGTACCGGTTTCACCTGTTATCAGAACTGACAAATCAGTTGGAGCCGCCTGCATGAGCAAGTTAACCGCTTCCTGCATCAATTTCGATTTGCCAATTATCCCAAATCGTAATTGGAGCAGATGATTTATACTTGTATCACTATCCGATAAAGACATAAAAATGAAATTAAGTTTATTAAGGAATCTTATTTTTTATTTTCCATTCGTCCCAGCCACCCCTGTAAACAAATACTCTTTTGAATCCGAACTCAATAAGTGTCTTTGCCACATGGTGGCTCAAATCACAAGCACCTCCGTCACAATAAACTATATATGTTTTATCCCGTGGGAGCATATTTATTTTACCTAAATACTCATCGTCAGGGTCATAGGGAAAAATACTAATTGAATTACCTATATGTGCCTTATCGTAATCTTCATGTTTGCGTGCATCAATAAATGTAATATTGGGATTATTAAGAAGTTTCAAAACTTGTTTATAGGAAACATAGACATAAATTGAGTCTTCATTTTTTTGTTGAGGTTTAACATTTATATATTTATCATCTTTTATTGCATCATTTTTTACAACATCTGTTTTAATTTCTTTTTGAGGAACAACCTCTTTATTATCCGTTTGATTTTTTTTATTCATTAAATTAGAATCTAATATGCTTTTGACATTTACTTTATTTTTTTTCGCAGAAGTATCAATACCCTCAAACAGCACAGAATCGGAGACTATTTTAATAACAGGAGGCTTATATAAAATAGAAAGAGGTTTGTCAGCACACATATTATAAATTAATCCCAATAAAGCGGCAAAACCAACTATAAAAATAATTTCCAATACTCGTCTTTTCATCAAATTTCCTTATAAAAAAAATTAAAAGTCTTTAGTTTTTCTTATTATATCATAAGCCTGATTTATTTCTTGTGTTTTCCTTTTGGCAAGAATCCTGATTTCTTCGCCAAGGTTTGCCACTTTGTCCGGATGATATTCTTTGACCATTTTCAAATATGCCGATTTAAACTCATCTATTGATGCTTCAGTTGATACAGATAAAATTTTACAGGCTATACTAAAATTAATTTCAAAACTTTGGTCCGGGTTTTTAAACTCCCGGGAATTACTATTATGATTTGTATGTTGTTCCTTCTTCAAATCCTCAAAGATTTTTTTTAATTCAGCATCCGAGGTTTCCTGAAAATTAACTCTCTGATTATTCTCTGCATCATAAAAATAAGATTTTGTAAATCTTATAACTCTATTAAATAATTGTCCCATTAATTTTCAAAAGATAATTTATTCTTTGGATTTATTTTTATGTAAAATAAAATTTACGGCTTCTTCTGCATTTTCTGCAGTTTTAATAAATTCTCCGGCATTTCGGGCTTTTTCAGAATAAAACCCCATAGTCCTCAAAATTTCTTCCCATTGCTCACCAATACAGATTATCAACTTATTTTTAAATAATCCTCTTTCCTTTAATACCCAAATTGCAGCAAACTCGAGTAATGTACCGCTCCCTCCGGGTAGGACGATATATTCGTCAGCAATTTCTATAAGTTTACTCATTCTTTCGAGATAAGTTTCCATCCGATATTCAATATCTACAAAAGAATTGATTTTTTCAACCGGAACTAATTTATTAGTAACTCCAATTCTTTTTACATTATAGTCAGAAGCTCCTTTCAAAACTGCTTCCATCACCCCGCTATAACCTCCTGAGGCTATATCAAAACCTTCTTTTGCTAAATTAGAACCGAGCCTTTCTGCAGTTTCATACTCAAAAGAACCCGGTAAAGCTTCAGAACTGCCAAAAACTGTTATTAACGGCATTTATTCTCCTGGTAAATAATCAATGTAGAATGAAGACGAATAATATTACCCTTTGTTTTTTAGCTTCTTTAGCTTTGCTGACGTTTTGTCATACATCCAGTTTAAGTTCTATATTTTTTAATATTTTTCAAAAATATCTTTTATTCTATGAAAATATATTTTAAATTAAAAATCTATTGATTACAGATTTTAATATAAACGTTTTAAAAATGAATTGTGTAGTAATAATACCCGCTGCCGGAATAGGCAAACGTTTCAATTTACCATTACCGAAACAATTTACAAATGTTGATGGTAAGCCAATAATAATTCAAACTATTAAAATATTTGATTTAGTTCCTTTGGTAACTTCGATTATTGTTGCTGCCAATCAAGAATGGATTGATTATACTCATTCTTTAATTACGAAATATGATATTGTTAAACCTGTTCATATAATCAAAGGGGGTAAGGTAAGGCAGGATTCCGTTAATAATGCACTCAAGCATAAAATTATTAAAAATGCAGATATTGTTCTTGTACATGATGCCGTACGCCCTTTTGTCTCCCATGAATTAGTGAATAACGTAATTAATTCCGCTATTGAATACGGTGCAGCGGTTCCCGCATTATTCCCGATAGAGACAATAAAAATGGTGAATAAAAAAGGATTTGTTGTTCGTACTCTGGACAGGTCGAAGCTTTGCAGCGTTCAGACACCCCAGGGATTCAGACAGGAAATTATTTTGGAAGCATACAAATATGCTTATGAAAATAGAATTTATTCAACTGATGATGCTTCGTTGATTGAAAAAGTGGGGTATTCTGTAAAGATTATACAGGGCGAAGAAACAAATATTAAAATTACTACTCAATCTGATTTGAGAATGCCTGTATAATTTTGGTGCTGTCATTCTGCCAAATCCTGACAGCTTCAAATAATACAATTCCTGCGGCTACACTTACATTCAAAGAATGTTTTCTACCAAACATAGGTATTTCAATTGCATCATCACAAAGCTTAATTATTTCATTGCTCAATCCGGTTAATTCATTACCCAAAACAAGACACACAGGATATTCTGATTTTGTTAATGTTGTATATAATCTTTTTTTGCTTGTAATTTCAACAGCGATTACTTTTATCCCTTCAGCTTTTAAAGACATTATTTTATCAATAGCATTTTTCACATAGCACCATGGGACGCTGTCCACAGCACCTAATGCGGTTTTCTCTATTTCTTTTCTTGGAGGATGAGGAGTAAAGCCGCACAATATTAATTCTTTCACTCTTGCGGAATCGGCAGTTCTGAAAATAGAACCAACATTGTACAAACTGCGTACATCAACTATCATAAGAGAAACCGGAAATCTTTTAACAGATAATGATTCCTCCACACTCAATCTTTCTTTTAATATTTCAGCATGAGTTAATTTTTTCATTTATTTATTATTTTAAAATAAAATAAAATATATATCAATAACTGTTTAATTCAAACGTCGAAATTTAAATATCTAAATTTTACTGTAAAATAATAAAATTATTCATAACTGAAACTTTTAAAATCTATTCGTGTTATTGATAAATAATTCATAGCTCGTTTTATAAAAATTAATTAGATACAAATGAATCCAATATATACTATTATAAAGAAAAAATCTCGATTAAAAATTATCCTGACGTTGTTCTTGCTTTTGACTTTCATTTCTATTGAAAATTTATCAGCAGGTCAATCTTTAGATACAAAAGGGACCGATTTCTGGCTGACCTATTTACCTAATTTTCATAATTCTGATAACAATTTATTAGACTATTATGATTCGTTATATATATTTATCACTTCTGATATACCAACATCTGGAATAATTGAATATTACGATAGTAGTGGTCAAAAATACACTCAGAATTTTAATATAACAGATGTTACCCAGATGTATATATTTAAGGTTTGGTATAACACTTTCGAACTACTCGGATATAATGAAAGTGGAAATATCGTTAATGGAATTAGGAATCAAAGTGAGATGATTGCTAAACAGTCTTTTCATGTTACATCTAAAGATGAAGTAACGGTTTATGCACATGATCAAGCTGTACTTACCAGCGATGCATTTTTAGTTTTACCTACGGATATCCTCGGCGATGATTATTTTGTGATGTCTTACAATAGCGATGGAACAAGTACCGTAAGAGGAATTAATGGGCAAAGTACTCCATCACAGTTTGCAATTGTTGCAACTCTGGATTCTACCGTTATTACTATTATGCCTACAGACGAAACCGAATATAATGGCACAAACACCCAAACGATAACCTTGAACACAGGGCAAGTTTACCTGGTCCAGGCAAGAATAAGTTCCGGTAATCTTAGATCGGACCTTACCGGTACTGAAATTCATTCTACTAATCCTATTGCTGTTTTTGGCGGTCATCAAAGAGCGCGAATTCCAGTTAATAATAGTGCGCTAAATTCACGTGATTGTTTAATTGAGGAGATGTCTCCTACCA
>JBEKWK010000066.1:0-10899 GCA_049513175.1 FCB group bacterium | reverse complement strand
TAATAATGCAACGATGGTTGACATTAAAGATAAATGAACGCCTCCCATGAGGAAGATGAATATTGCTATAATTGCTAATAAAATTAATAATACATTAAATGTAATTTTAATATCGAGCTGTGTTCTATGTGGAGCTTCCTGTTCACCTTTATTCGGATGAAAAATTTCCTTGTATGCAAGAGAAAAAGCCCCTCCAATTATTTTCGATGAGCGTAGTATTCCAATAATACCAGCCATTGCTATACCACCGATACCTATATGGCGGACATACTCCCTGAAAATCTGCTCAGCTGTTAATGATGCAAAGAAATTTGTTCCTGCCGGACCTGCAGCAATATTACCGATTTCTGTTATTAATGGAATAAATACAAACCATGAAAGCAATGAGCCGGCACAAATTATTGTTGCATATTTTAGTCCGACGATATATCCAAGACCAAATATCATCGAGAGAACATCAATTTTAAATACCAATTTTGCCTTGTTGGCAATTTCGGTTCCATAAGGGATTATTCTCGAAGTTACTACTTCAGACCACCCACCAATTGAAGTAATTACAAAATCATAAATACCTCCGATTAATCCACTGACTATGAGGACGACAGCTTGTTTGCCGCCTTTTTCTCCAGTGATTAAAATTTCGGTAGTAGCAGTTGCTTCAGGAAAAGGAAATTTCCCGTGCATATCTTTCACAAAATATTTTCTGAATGGTATTAAGAATAAAATTCCCAGAAAACCACCAAGCATAGATGAGAAAAATACCTGGAAAAAGTTCACATTCAGATTCAATATATAAAGTGCGGGAATCGTAAAAACGGCACCTGCGACAATAACACCGGAGCTTGCCCCAATAGATTGAATAATTACATTTTGTCCTAAGGAACCGCTTCTCTTTAATGCGGTCGAAAGCCCTACTGCAAGAATAGATATAGGTATTGCAGCCTCCATTACTTGTCCTATCTTCAATCCCGAATAAGCTGAAGCCGCAGAAAACAATATCGCCATAATTAAACCCCAGAATATTGACCATGGGGTAACTTCAGGAAATACGGAATCCATCGGTAATACCGGCTTATAAACTTCGCCCGGTTTTAATTCTCTGTACGCATTTTCAGGAAGGTCATTGATTGCATTTTTACTTTCCATTAACATCTCCAATTAATTTTATATATATGTTTATTTACTTTTTTCTACCCATACCTGCACGAGTTTTATAACAGTCTCAATTGTTTTGTTCAGACTATCAACAGACAACCATTCAGTCTTACTATGGAAGTTCTGACCGCCGGTAAAAATATTCGGTGTCGGCAAACCCATCTCTGTAAGCCTTGAGCCGTCAGTGCCTCCGCGAATTGGTTCCCAATATGGCTTTACACCAGCCTGAACTGCGGCATCCCAAAGACATTCCAACACGAGCGGATTTTCATCGAGCTTTTCACGCATATTGCGGTACATTTCGATTATCTCAAGTTCAATTTTCGCTTTCGGATGAAGAGGCTGGACTTCTGCGATGATTTTTTCAAGCATTTGCTTTTGTGTGTCTAATCCCGCTGTTACGAAATCCCTGAAAAGCATTTTTAATGTGGATTTGCTGACAGTACCTTCGAAAATATGTGGATGAATATAAGGTTCATATCCTGATGTAGTTTCAGGTGCCATGTCTCGAGGCAGACGGGCAATAATATCAGCAACAGCCCTGATTGAATTAACCATAATATCTTTTGCTGTGCCGGGATGAATATCTCTTCCGTATACATGAACGATTGCGGAATTGGCGCTAAAAGTCTCTTTGTTCAATTCACCGGGTAAATCGCCGTCTATTGTATAGGCACATTTTGCTCCGAATTTCGGAATATCAAAATATTTAGTTCCCTGTCCCACTTCTTCATCCGGTGTAAATCCGATTTTAATATCACCATGTATAATACTTGGATTATTGAGAAGCTCTTGTGCGGTAGTCATAATTGCCGTAATGCCGGATTTATCATCAGAGCCTAATAATGTTGTTCCGTCAGTAGTAACAAGGGTATGACCTATACATTTTGCCAAACCTTTATTTTCTGAAACTTTGATTACAACTGATTTGTCTCCAGGTAAAACGATATCGCCACCCTGATAGTTTTTTATAACCTGGGGTTTTACATCTTTTCCTGTTACGTCGGGAGAAGTATCCACATGAGCTAAAAAGCCGATTGCCGGGACTTTTCCGTAAGCTGGATGATTCGCCGGTACATTCGATGGAATAGTACCAAATACATAGCAATGCTCATCAATGGATACATCGCTCACACCCAATTCTTTTAGTTCTTTTACAAGTAAATTTGCCAAATCAAATTGCTTCATTGTACTGGGAAAAGTTTCAGAACCTTCCTGCGATTGAGTATCAATTTTTGCATATCTTAAAAATCTGTCTAAAGCTGATTCATTCATAATTTATTCCTGTTTGTTTTATATAAATTTTATAAAATTTTTTGCAATTCATAATCTTGTTCCCAAGCTCCTGCTTGGGAACAAATCAAATCCATTTATGCAGTTGTACTTTCCATTTCAGGGAACAATTTCTTTAAGGTATCGAAATCGGGTTTCTTTGTAAGGTAGCTTACAATAAATAACATTCCTATTGACACTATTGCAGAAGGATATATACTCGGTATGCCCCATGGGTCTCCGTCGAGCATGATATATGGAAATACATATGGAACAACAAAATCCAATAGCAGAACCATAATCGCACCCGATAAAATACTTGCCAATCCTCCGGCTTTGGTAGCTCTTTTCCAGGTTAATGCGGCTATAAGTGCCGGAGTGATTGCGACTCCATACATAGTATAAGCAAAGTAAGCGTATTTAAGAACAGATATTTGAAGCTTAAAATATGTCGGAATAAATATCATTAAAAATGCAACTATACCAAGTATTACTATGAATACTTTTTGCAAGGCTACCATTTTTTTCTGGTCTGCATTGGGATTGATGAAAGTCTGATAAATATCTCTCACGATATTTGTAGAAGGACTGAGCAGATAATTCATGCCTGTAGACAATACAACAACGACTGCCGCCGCAAGCAGCAGCAAGCCGACAGGTGCAGGTACTAAATATCTTGCTGCTTGGAGTATAACAGTTGCTGCATCGAACTTGGGATTACTCCAGAATTTTGTGGAAGCATAAATCGCAATTGCTACTACAACAGTTTCAACAACTATTGTCCCTACTATCCAAAGAGCTACTGCTTTTTTTGCCTGTGCCGGAGTTTTTGCACTGTAAAATTTCTGGTACATACTTTGTACACCTAAGAGCAAAAGCCCTGTCGCAAGAAAATAAGATAATCCTTTCAGCACCGGGTATTTCCCGAATTGAGAAGAAAACACTTCAAAGTGAGAAGGCGGAAGAACTGCTGCGGGAGCCGATATACCTCCTGCCGTAATAATTACAAATGGAAGTGCGATACAACATGCAAGAACTATTATGATACCGTTAGGCAAATCCGTATGAGCAACAGCTATCATTCCTCCTAATGCAGTAAACAAAATCACGAATGTTGCAGCTATGAATTGACCAAATTCCACACTGACGGCTCCGTCAGTAACAACATTTAAAATGTAACCTCCCGCTCTGAATTGGTAGGATACAATAGTAGTAAATGCGATAACAAGAGCAATTGCCCCAAACATTCTTGCAAATCTGCCATACCTTACTTCGAGTATATCTCCTATTGTATATTGTCCGAAAGTGCGAATTTTTCCGGCAAGGAAATAGATTATTGCTATTCCAACCCATGCACCTGCCGGCATCCATAGAGAGCTCCATCCGGCTTTATATGCGAATTCGGCACCGGCAATAAATGTTCCCGAACCTATCCAAGTGCAAACCAGTGTGAAAACCATTTTGGTAACGCCGAGGCTCCTGCCTGCGACCATCATGTCTTCAGAGGTCTTGACCGACTTCGCTTTGTAAAAATTATAAATTCCTAAACCAATTAGATATACAAGAATGATGAGTATGTAAGAAGTCATAATTATTCCTGAATTTGTCAATAATTTTATGTTTATTTTTTATAGATTTCTTTGGATTATCAATAAGATATTTAATAGAAATTATAAAAAATGCAAGATAATAAAATTTTAATTATTAAGTTTAATTTAATTGATTACTTAACGTTAAATTTAGCTAAAGAGGGTTCTTGTTTGCATGAAATATAATGCGTATATTAAAATTAAACTATAAATATAAATCGTAATCTGGAAGTAAAAATGGATTATTATTTGCAAAAAAATCCAAGCGAAATTCTAAATGCTATTATTAAATCAGCAGATGAATTAGTCCCTTTGATTGTAGAAAACAAAGAATTAGACAAAGTTTACCATTATACATTTTCATTGATACTTAATTTTCTGAAGCAAGTATTCGAATTGCTTCCGGAAATGCATATACCGGAATGTAAATATAATTCATTGAAGAAAGAGATTATTAATTCTGTTGAAAGAGCAAAATTGTCAATGGAACTTTTTCCGGAATCACAGGATACATTTTTATCTGCATGGAAAGATTTTCAATTTTATTGGAATGACTATAAAGTATTCCTCGAAAAATTTGACAAATCCAAAAATAATTTTAATATATCAAAGAATTGAGTCAATTACTTTCAATCTATGTTTACCAATAAGTGCCTTTTACTAACGTCATAAAAAAAATATGTTTAATAAATTTAGAAACAGATGAACCAATATAGACGACCTGTAGGATTTGGGAATTTCAGTGTATTTACACCTGTGATAAAGACGATTTTAATTATCAATGTCATCGTATTCTTATGTCAAAATTTTGTATTTACCGTATTTAGAGTTGGAGGAAATTCTCTAAGTGACCTTTTCTTTTACTATTGTGCATTATATCCTGTCGGTGAAAATTCAAATTTCTATATCTGGCAGTTAATCACCTATCAATTCATGCATGGCGGATTCCTTCATATATTTTTCAATTTATTCGCACTATGGATGTTTGGCATTGAATTAGAGCAGATGTGGGGTTCAAGGAAGTTTTTGATATTTTATTTGTTGTGTGGAATAGGTGCGGGATTGACTCAATTATTTATCAGCCCGATGTTTTCAGTAGCAGCACCCACGATAGGCGCGTCCGGAGCAATATATGGCGTCTTGCTTGCTTTCGGCTTGACTTTTCCTGACAGACCTATTTTTATGTTTCCGATATTTATACCTATACCTGCTAAATTCTTTGTATTAATTTATGCAGGATTGGAACTGTTTATGGGATTTTCTTCCGCTGCGGGTGGTGTTGCCCATTTTGCTCATCTCGGCGGTGCCGCAACAGGGTTTATATTGCTCAAGTTCGGTGACAGGTTGAAAATTTATAATTTCTTTAATATGTTATTCATGAGCAAAAAGCCGCCCAACATATATGAGCAGCAGCCAATTGCCCCAAAAGCGAAAATATTCCAGTCTAATTGGCGGAGCAAGCCAAGTAATACTGCCGCAGAACCAAAAGTTACCGGTTCAAGGATGTATGTAAACGATGAAGAAATTACTCAGGCAAAGGTTGACGAAATTCTCGATAAAATCACTGAAAGCGGTTATCAGAATTTGACTGAAAGGGAGAAGTTGATTTTATATAAACTTAGTCAGAAATTGAAATAATTATTTAAAATAAATGCAAGAAACAACGGGATCTCAGACAAATACTTTTCAACGAAGGAAAACACGGCAGATTATGGTCGGGAATATCCCTATAGGCGGAGATGCTCCGATACCTGTTCAAACCATGACAAAAACCAAAACCGCCGATGTCAAATCTACCGTAGAACAAATACAAAGATGTAAAGAAGCAGGTGCAGATATAATCAGGGTAACCGTCAACGATAAAGATGCTGCAGAAGCTATCGGTGAAATAGTAAAAAAAGTTGACATACCTATCGTTGCTGATATACATTTCAATCATATCTTTGCTATAAAAGCTATCGAAGCCGGTGTGGCAAAAGTTAGAATTAATCCGGGAAATATTGGCTCAAAAGACAGAATCAAAGAGGTCTTAGATAAAGCAAAAGAAAGAGGAATTCCTATAAGAATAGGTGTTAATTCAGGTTCTTTGGAAAAAGATATTCTTGAAAAACATGGTTATCCCACTGCAGAAGCTCTGTATGAGAGTGCAATACGTCATGTGGAAATTGCTTCTGATTTTGGCTTTGAGAACTTTGCAATATCTGTTAAATCTACAAGTGTTTCATTGATGATAGGAGCTTATCGTTTAATTTCTCAAAGGACAGATTTCCCTTTGCATCTCGGGGTTACTGAAGCAGGGACAATAAGAGTAGGTACTATCAAATCGGCAGTGGGCATAGGCTCTCTGCTTGCAGAAGGAATAGGCGATACAATCCGTGTTTCTCTGACAGATGAGCCGGAGCAGGAAATTATTGTCGGCAAGGAAATTCTTCGCTCTCTTGGTCTGACACAAAGAGAAGTTGAGATTATCTCATGTCCAACCTGCGGAAGACTTGATGTTGACTTGTTTAAAATAGCTAACCAGCTTGAAGTTGCCCTAAAAGGTATAAAGAAAAATGTGAAGATTGCAATTCTGGGCTGTGCCGTTAATGGTCCGGGTGAGGCAAAAGAAGCAGATATCGGTATTGCCGCAGGTAAGGGCAGCGGTATTCTTTACAGAAAAGGCGAAGTACTCAGGAAAATTCGTGAGGAAGATATTGTGAGTGAAGTTCTTTTAGAAGTTGAAAAATTTTAATTGTACTTTAATTATTATTTTTTTTGATTGACATAAAACAAGTTGGTATATTTGCCTGCAGGAAATTATATAATTTACCATAAATTTGCAAATGAACTTTTCTAATAAAAGAAACTTTATATTCGTTTTTCTGCCAATATTCATATTGTCCTATTTCCATCTTTTTTCACAAACAATAATTTCAATTCCCGATACACTAATTCCGCGAGGGAAAATTTATCATATTGACATCACTGGAAATATCAATCAAAATTCTATAAATAATTTAAAGCTGACTTTCCTCTTTGATTCTCGTGTGATAGATATAAAATCTGTTTCAGGTAGTCCTAATTCTGCAATAAAATGCAATCCACCTGTTTATAATTTTAATTATGATATTACAAATGCTTCAACGCTGGATATATCTTGTGATAATGTACAAAATATTACAAATGGGATTATATGTTCTCTCGATATAGAAGGGTTGGTCGGACCCGATTCAATAGCTTATATAATACCGACAGGAGTTTTCATTGATGGCACTAAAGATTCAAGTGCTATTTTACAAAAAGGATTAATAATTGTTCCCGGTGAACCAATTTTTCAGAAGTATATCGAGAGATTAGGTCAGAATTATCCTAATCCGTTTAGCGGATATACATTTTTCCCGTTTACGATTGCTCAACCCGCAAAGGTAAAATTTCTTGTTTATTCTTATTATGGACAATTAATTACATCTTCTGATGAAAATGATGGAACTATGATTGTATTAATGTCAACTAAAGATGGAAATAAAATAATTAGTAATTTAGAAGTGCAATTAAGTGAAGGGAATTATTATCTTCAGTATTCCCCTTCTCTTAAATTAAGCAGTGGTGCTTACTTTTTAGAAATGATTACAGATAACGGTGTTTATAATATTGAGTTTATTTTTCTTAAATGAAAATAAAAACTAACATATTATTCTTACTTTTTTTATTCTGTTTGAATTTAGTTTCTTTCACAGGAAAAGTATATACACAGGATTCGACTAAAACCCGTGAACCAAGAAAAATTTTACATGTAAAAAATCCTGTGGGACAAGAGTTCTGGCTTTGCTTCGAGAAAAATTTTAAAAATGACCAGACTAATAACAATGAAATATACTTAGAGCTTTTTGTAACAAGTGATTATGATTCTAAGGTGAAAATAGAGATTGACGGCATCCATTTTCTGAAAGAAATTAAAGTTCCGGCAGAAACAGTTGTTAATGTAAAAATTGACCCTAAGGCTCAGGTTGTAAGTGCCGAGACTACCGAAAGACTCGCTGTTCACATAACTTCCGACCAGCCGATTTCCGTGTATGGTTTGAACAGACGTTTTCAATCAACAGATACTTATTTGGGACTACCGGTATCTGTATTAGGCACTGATTACAGAGTGATGGGGTATGTCGTAGCAAACAGCGATTTGCTGTCACAATTTGCAATTGTTGCTACGGAAGATTCGACAAAAGTTATCATAACACCCACCGTAAATACAACTTATCATCCTAAAGATATTCCGTTCACAGTCAAATTGAATCGGGGAGATGTTTACCAGGTAGTTTCCCGCTATGAAAATATAGGTAAGCTTGACCTGACGGGAACCTTAATTAAATCAAACAAAAAAATATCAGTGTTCAGTGGTCATCAGTGTGCATATGTTCCTCAATATATTATAGCCTGCAACCATTTGGTAGAGCAGGTTCCGCCAATACCTTCATGGGGAAGACATTTTTATATCGGTATGTTGAAACCACGTTCCAAATACACATATCGGGTGCTTGCAAATGAAAAAAATACAAGGATATTTGAGGACAGTAAATTGGTTAAAGTTCTGAATGCGGGACAATACTATGAAAACATCGGCAGTAAAAATCTTCAAATAACTGCTGATAAACCTATATTGGTAGCCGAATATTCCCAGGGATTTCAAAATGGTGATTCAATAGGTGACCCAATGATGCTCTTTATTTCACCGACACAACAATTCCTGCAACAGTATCGTTTTGCAACTCCGATTAACGGTCAGTGGAAGCATTATATAAATGTCGTAGTACCTACAAAAGCAATTAAAACTTTAAAGCTCGATAATTTTCCTGTTGATACTGCTTTGTTTGAACCTTTGGGTATAAGCAGGTATTCTATAGGTTTCATAAGAGTACCATTCGGTTCCCATTTTATCGAGGGTGATATGCCATTCGGCATGTATTCTTATGGGTTCGGTTATGGAGGAGATGCTTATGATGCCTATGGAAACATGGGAGGACAGTCCTTCCAGGATTATGAGCCGGCTAAGGATACTTTACCACCTTTGGCTGATTTGTCTTTCGAGGATAATAAGCCGAAATTAATTTTCCGTGACGATAGATTGGATGACACCGGAATTAAGGAAATTACCTTATTGGAGTCAAGCGGTATTAATGTTACAATACCAAAATTCGATGAAGGAATTCTACAGGTGGCGGTTGATATAAAATTGCAAAGAACAAACTCGATAGGCAGAGCCGTTTTCGAAGCAACTGATGTTGCCCTGAATAAATCTGTCTATACATTATGTTTTAATCCGGTAGGAAGATATAAAAAAGCAAACTATTCACTAACCGAAGGTAATGACCCTTCCTGTATTCCAAAACCCGGCTATTTAATTGGATTATTCGGAAAAGTATCTTATAATTTCCATAGTGCCGCATTTACAAATACGGGAAATTTAACTTCCGAAGGTGAATTTTCCGATGCATTCAGTATAGGCGGCTGGGGAGGAATATACTTCGGTCGTGAAATTTTACATTCTTTGATTGCTTCCGCAAGGCTGTCATATGAAACTTACGGAGGAACTCTTATAGCCCCCGGGAAAATTGATAGTATAAGGGATGAGGTTACAAAAAAAATTGTCCCATACCAGGAAGAGCAGATGTTAAAATTAAAAGCTTCATATCTGCATTTAGCATTGGCAGGGGAGTGGCATTTCGATAATTTTCTGTACCTTCTCGGCGGTTTTAATTTTGCATTAAAGCTCAACAGCTCTATTTTGGTACAGGATAAAATTATTATGCCCGGTGACAGAGTATATTCCGATGGTTCATCTGTCCAGACTGACCCGAAAGCACCTACCTCTCTGAATTCCTTGAGTACTTTCAGGGTTGGCTTGTTTGCAGGTTTCGGAATAAATTATACTATAAACGAACAATTTGGCGCATTTTCTGAGTTACAATATACTTATCATCTTGGAAATTTAATTAATGACGGTAACTGGAGCCTGCGGCAATTCTCGTTTTTATTTGGATTGAGAATAACTATTTAGTATACTTTTAATTTCTATAATTCCTATATACAATGGCAGGAACGGAAGTAAATAAAATATTTGCAGTATTTTATAAAGAAATTTTTAGCGAGTTTAGGACCCGATATTCAATCTCTGCAATTTTTTTATTTATCCTGACGACTATAACTATGATAGTATTTGGTACTGCCGGAGAAACATTGTCACTTGGCTTGGTATCGGGCTTTATCTGGATAATAATGTTTTTTTCGGCAATGACCGGTCTCGCAAAATCTTTTGTAAGTGAAGAGGAAAGAGGTACATCACTTCTTCTTAGATTATCAACTACACCCGGTTCTATTTATTTTGGGAAATTGATTTATAATTGTCTATTATCTTTATCAATGAATACTTTTGCAGTTCTGCTTTTATTCCTTGTTATGGGTAAGGTTGACATAAAAAATCCGCTTGTATTTATTTTGACTCATGTTCTTGGAAGCATTGGTATAGCAGGAGGAACGACAATAATTTCCGCAATCATTGCCAGGGCAAGCACAAAGGGGGCATTATTTCCCGTACTGTCTTTTCCCATTGTTCTGCCTTTGATTATAGTGGGAATTGAATCTACGAGATTATCCTTAGAGGGAGCGCCCTTTGCCCAGGCACAAAATGATATACAGCTTATTGTTGCTTATTGCGGAATCATAATTACAGCTTCTTATTTTTTATTCGATTTGATTTGGGAGGAATAGTTAGTAATACTTAGATTTATTAGTATATATAGATGAATACTAAGAATGTGTCTTATTTTCTTAATATAGGTTTTATCTATTTTATTATTTTTTAAGACGGGAAATGAATTTAAACTGAAGTTGGGTTTATAAAATT
>JBEKWK010000065.1:0-10907 GCA_049513175.1 FCB group bacterium | reverse complement strand
GAAGTAACCCGTTTGCTAAATGTATCTAAAGTTACTGTTTTTAAGTGGAAAAAAGAAGGGCGAATCCCTTTCTATCGAATTGGTAGAAGAATATTTTTCAAAAAACAAGAGGTATTAGATTCACTAAAAAAAATTGAAAGGAGGATTGTGTAATTATAATTACAAAATCGTTTTGGACATATAGCGATTCGATAAAGAAATATTTTTTTTTATTTTTGCTTCATCATTTTAACCTAGTGTTACCATAAAAGATGAATTCTCAAAGTCGAACATTTCTATATTTTTTAGTCTTAAAGAATTTCCGTTTTCATTTTCTAATGTTTGGTTAGATGAGTAACCTTCGTGAAATTTTTATAAGGTATGATGTCTTTGTTCAAAATTTCCGATAATTCAGAATAAGGTATCAGAACCTCTTGTTGACCATCTGCATAACAAGCAACTTGGTATTCACCAAATGTAAACAGTATGCCGTCATCTTTAATTGTATAACAAGAATAATTTTCTTTAGTTGGAGAAGAGCCTTCATTAATCCAATTATCATCAGAATTTTCTTTCAATTTAACATGAAGCTCTTTATTGCAATATCTAGAAATAATTTGCAAATATTTGGAATTTGATTTAAATAGATCTTTTAATTCGATAATGTTTCCGTTATTAATATTAAAATTATAAGTATAAGAACCACTCATTGGATGAGCTGCTCCCGCACCATAAGAACTATTATTAAATTTGAATGTAATAATATTAGGGGTAGGGTAAAATACTTTAAAATGTGTTTCATCGGTTGATTGCATAACCCATTGGGAATTACCGCCTTCTTTTTCCATCTCCTTACCTTCGTTATTCATTTCTTTTATATTTTCATTCTTATTCTGTTCATACTTCTGCTTGAAAAATTGGTTGATTTTTTGTTCAACATTCTTATTATTTAATTCCTGAACTTGGGGATATTCAATGTTACAATAATAATATTTTGAACTATCTTTAATAGTAATAGTGTCAACATGAATTTTTTGTTCTCGACTCACATATTCTATCTTTTCTTTCTTTTCTTTTTTATGAATGAGAGAAGGGTAAGCTAATACTATTCCTATTAAGACAATAATTATAAAAGCAATTAAAATTAGAATTAATTTAGTATTTTTTTTCATGTCTATACCTTTAATAAATGTTCTTGTGATCAATCAAAATTAGGGAAACAATTTTTATCAATCAACATATTATTTGCCCTTTTGTTTTTAATAAATAACTAATCTTGGTTATTCTTTTGACTTATGTTTTTTACTACTTTAAAATTTTACTGCCAGAAACCCATCGTGTCAAACGTATCAATACAGTTCTTGTTCTTAAATGAACTTTTATATACAATTTATACAATACTCTTCACCTGGCTTAATCCTGAACGAAATTCAACGAACTTTTCACTCATTCTTTGAACTGTTTCAGTAATCTTTTCAAACTTTTATAAGTTTACATTTACAATGGGTAGTGATAAGAAAAGTAAATATCAGGCAAAAATTGGTTTGACACTGCTGGATACATCGGCTATAAAGGGCATGGTATCATGTTATAACGTTATTCTATTCCCCCAAAAAAATGGTATCGCTGTTAGAACAGGATTTTAATTATTAAGCAAAATTTGATTATATACAAGATTATCAGAATAATAAAAGTAATTGAAACATTAAGAATCAGGATTAAAAAGGGAACTTTGTGCTATCACAAATTGCCAAATTTAGATTATTTGTATTGTGCTTAATTATTGTTTATTTTAATCTAATCTATCTATGTTCTTTTTATCAATTTTGTCAAAAAAATTTTGAAAACATATAATGAGATAAGAAAAGAAATTACAGAAAATATTTATTTTGAGAATGTAGAATGTTCCGGATATAAATAGTTTGATTTATAATTTAGCTGAAAATGTATACTTATTAAAAAAGAAATATATCAATAATTGATGGAGTTACTTGATTTATTCCATCTTAAATTTACCCTTTTTCCAATTGAAAAGCGAATGCTTTATCATTTCTATTATATACTTCATCAACACTATCAAAATTTTAGCAACACCAGAAAGAGTAATTATACCCTAAAGAAGCCTACACATATCATACATACTTAAAATAATTTTAGGTTAAATTAAATTAATTATATAAGTTGCTTAAAATCGTAATCAAATTTAAATATTACCTATTATAATTATTAAGTTAATCAAGTTTAAAATGTTTCAAAAGTTTAATATTTTCTAATATTCATAAAGTTTAGAATTTAGTAAGGTCTTAACTATGGAGTATTTATTTTTATTTATATTTTTATTGAAAATATTATCTTTTGAAATACAAATACATATTTTTAGTCTCTACCATATTATTACTCAATGTTTATTTATCAAAAGCTGCTAACGACACGACTTTTCAAAAACCTGTTCAGGAATCATCAAAAATTATTAAAATAAACGGTTCTGCCGGTATTACATCGGATTATATTTCTACAACAAATTCTCAGGGTCTGGATTCAACACGCAGGCAATTTGCTCCCCAAACAAGCTTGAGGGGTAGTTTAATGTTAAATGTCAACCTTTACGACCAGGTACAATTACCCTTTGAAGTGTGGTACACAACAACTGAAATTGGGTTCCAGCAGCCTTTCAATCAATTTGGTGTAAATCCCAGGATAGGTAACTGGTTAACTCTTCATGCCGGTTATTTTAATGCGAAAATTTCTGATTTAAGCTTTGGCGATTCACGTATCATGGGAGGGGGATTCGAGTTAACACCCGGAAATTTTGTTATTAGTGGTCTATACGGAAGAATCAGAGCAAGAAGAGATGCTGACAGTTCGGTACAGTTTCCAGGTGAGTATAAGAGAATGGCATTAGCATTAAAATTCGGTTATGGAAAGGAAGGCGATGTGTATGCAAATCTTAATCTCGTTAGAGGTTGGGATGATTCTACATCGCACTTTACCAATGAAAATGCCCCAACTCCCACTGAAAATTTTGTAACATCATTTGCATTTGGCGCACCTATCAGCCAATTATTCAGAATATCGGGAGAAGCTGCAATTTCAGCTTTCAGCAATAATATTTATGACGAAGTAAAAACAAATACGGGATTACCTTCTTTTGTAAATAATATTTTCACAACAAGGTATTCATCGCAATTTGACGGAGCATTGAAGGGAGCTATATCTTTCACACCAAACAGAAATTTTTCATTGAGGTTGAATACACTTTGGGTTGGTCCCGGGTTCCAGACGATAGGCTATCCTCAGATGCCAAACGATGTTTTTAATGTAACCTTAGCCCCGGCTTTCAGGTTATCTGATGGAATGTATTCAATAAAGGGTTCAATAGGAATACAGGAGAATAATTTAAGAAATAATCTTTTAGCAAGTACTGAAAGAATTATAGGTTCTCTCGATTTATTCGGGCAAGTTACTCAAACATTAAGTATTAATGCACAATACAGCAATTATGGAATGAAGACGGCTATGAACAGGGATACTGTTCATGTCCAGAATATTGCCCAAATAATCTCTATTTCACCAAATCTGAATTTCCAATGGCTGGGGGCAACTAATGTATTGTCGCTTTCATATTCCTTCCAGGATGTTTCTGACAGAAGCTCTTATGATACAGTATCAGAAAATAATAGTACCAATACTTTGAATTTAACTTATGCCCTGTTATTTGAAAATACTCTTACGCTAACCACAGGAGTATTTTATAATAATAATAAATCTGTATATTCATCTGCAATCTTGAGTTGCAATGAAACTGCAGGTTATAGCTTTTTGGATAAGAAATTAATGACATCCTTAACATTAGGAATATGTACTATAAGTACCGTAAACAATGATGTCCAGGCAAATGCAAGACTGACCATTTCATATTCTATGGCTCAATTTGGTACTTTCACGGTAAATTTTTCAAATATGAATTATATGTCAGGACCAACAAGTGGATATTACCAGGGAGTTCCATCATATAATGAATTTCAGGGTACTTTACAGTATGGTATTTCATTTTAAATAGTTAGGAATGTGGAGTTAGGAAATTATTTCAATGTAGAATGTAAAATTAAGAATGTATAATAAGAGGTTAAATATAAATATCAACAATTCTACATTTTACATTATAAATTATAAATAAAATATTTAGGTTTTGCTATGAAAATTCTAAAATCAATAATTCTTGCATTGATGGCTTTATTAGCCTGTTCAACGCTTTTTGCAAATATAAATGTGAGCGTGAATTTAAAACGACCGCTTCCGCCTCTTTTCTCTACCTGGCGAAATGACCCGACTGTTATTCAGGTGATATTAAATCCGACGCAGAATTATTCTCAAGTCAGGATTGCTTTTATTGTCACTGATTTAGACAGAGATAAACAAGTAGTAAAGACAAATGACCTTAGCCCTGCTATGCCACGGTTTAACCTCTATACCGGGGTACCACTAATACTCACAGGCAATCAGTTAATCAGGGACCAGGCTCTTGATATTGACCCGAGTATAAGAAAATGGTCAACAACAACTCAAATGCTGCCTGAAGGTGATTATGAATTTTGTGTAAAAATACTCGATATTAATGGTAATGTAATTACAACAACCGGAGTAACATGCAGAACAGCTATAATTACTATTCCTGAGCCGCCTGTATTGATAAGCCCTACAGGCGGGATTACTCTTGAATATACAACAACTATACTCCCTCAATTTATATGGTCTCCTATAACAAATCCGCCTCCGGGTATATTGATAAACTATCTTTTAAAAATCGCTCCCGAGTTTAATGGACAGGATGACAGGACTGCTTTGGAAAACAATACTCCATTGTTTAATAAATTGCTGCAGCCCGGAAGGCTGTCATACCAATATATGCCAAGCGATATACCATTTTTAAGATATTCTGATGCAATTGCTTATGTATGGCAGATTCAGGCTCTTGACGGAAACAATATACCTGTAACCCGTAATGAAGGGAAAAGCGAAATCGGGAAATTCCTTATCAATAGCAATCAAACTTTAGGTTCCTCGGAATCTAAAATAACATTAATAAAGCCAGATAATAACGGTAATGTTTCAACACAAAACCCGAATTTTTCATGGACAAGTTCAGGGAAATTTTCATCTTATTGGTTAAAAATTGCAAAAGTTCCAATTAATCAGGATGTGCAAAGTTCGATTGATAATCCGAATAATTTATTATTTAATAAGTTAATTAATGATTCTGTTTACACTTATTCAGCAAGTGACCCGCAATTTCAGGATTCAAGTAAAGATTATCCAATTTTAGGATATGTCTGGCAGGTATCTTCAAATGCAACAAACAAACTCAGTTATAACGGTATTTCTACGAAAAGTGAACCATGGCTATTTACAAGGAAATCGGCTTCGAGCACAACAATGAATAACCCAACATCAAATGATATTAACTGCAATGTAGCGGCTCCAACAGTCAATGCACTTTCAACCAAGACTTATGTTAAGAATAATATTGTAAAGTTAGGTCAATTCCAATTAACTTTCATGGATGACCCGGTAAACAATGCAGGTATGCTTAGTGGTAACGCATACATAACGATTCCGTTCTTAAATAATATTAACTTTCTCGTTCAATTTACAGCTCTCCGGATTAATACTAATGATGAAGTTGTTTCGGGTTCTGCTCAAGCGAAGATGACTGACGGCTTTCCGGTGGTTCCGAATACCGGATTAAATGAAGACCAGGTAAAGCAATATACGGACAATGCTACAAAATTTTCCCAGATTCAGGCTTTGTCACAGGTTACTTTACCGATTGGTATTGATAATGTCGTTAAATCCTCACCATTTGTTTTAGCAATTACATCTTGTGTATTTGCTCCCAATGGTGCTGTCATAGATGCAGCACTTAGATTTACATTACCCGGTCTTGGCGATGGTGCTGATTTATGCTTCGGCGGAAAAGTATGCCTCAATCCTGATGGTTTCGGTGATAATAAAGAATTATATTTAACCGATGATTTTATTTTTCCAAAATCGGGAAGTGGCTGGACTTACACATTTAAACATAAATTATCTACTGATAAGGGAACTTATATTAGTTTTGACAAGGATGGTTTTCATGAACTCAACATTTCTGCTAATGTTGAATTTCCCCGCACCTGGTTTGTACCGGCACCTGATGACAATACTAGTAAGGTTAGTTTTAGCTTTTTGACAAGTTATAGTTCGACAAATGATTTGATAGCAAACTGTTCAATTCCAAATTTCTCGCCGGCATGCTTTAAAGATATTGAATTTGATGTAGAGAATATGTACATTGATTTATCTTCGGCAACAAATCCCACTTCTATTATTTTTCCTGATGTATATATCGGTGACAAAACAAATAATTGGCAGGGATTCTATATATCAAAAGCGGCATTAAAACTTCCGGCAATGTTTAAATCAAGCCAGGGTCAAAAGCTTACAGGAGAAATCCATAACCTGATTATTGATAAAAGTGGTTTCACCGGAAATGCTTCCGTTCTCGGATTGCCCGACCTGAATCTCGGTGGTTTTTCAGCAACTATTGATACATTCAGTACACAATTTTTAAATAGCAGCTTTTCTACAGGTAGCATCGCAGGAAAATTAACACTTCCAATATCACCCGATGCCCTGAAGTATTCCGGAACAATGGCAATAAGTAGCACCGGAAATTCAAATTACAGTTTTAATGTTACAACGGATTCTCCAAATGGTTTATCGGTACCAATGTGGGTTGCTAAATTCAATTTGCTGCCTACCTCTTCCATAAATATTACAAGTTCAGCATCAGGGTTCAAAGCTGAAGCATTGCTCAATGCAAGCATTACCATAGATTCTAAAATTGGTCCATTACCTATAAAATTTGAAGCTATGAAAGTAGAGAATTTAAAAATCACTCCTGACGGATTACAGGGAGGTTCATTCAGTTTTGGAAGTCCACAGAAATCACTTTGCGGTTTCGATTTAAGTGCAACGGATATAAAATTAGTAAGCAGTGGTACAAACAAATTCGGGCTGGCGTTTGATATTAAATCTCTTGAATTATTCGGAAGTGAATTTACTGGCTCTACAAAATTTACAATTTGGGGTAAGAAGTCCGGTTTATCTTTTGCCTATGATTCATATCAATTGGATAAAATCAGCGTGAAAGGCGATTTGATTTGTGGTTTGATTAATTTAAACGGTGAACTTGATATTTATAATGGAGACACCAAATTTGGAGATGGTTTCAGAGGCAATATTTCTGCTAAGATAATGAAAGAGATAAAAGGAGATATTACAGTTCAATTTGGAAGTAAGTTAAAATCCGGAAGTACGACTGATAGATTCCAATATTGGTATGTTGATGCTTCTATTGTTAGTGATGCAGGATTCCCGGTTGGACCGGGCGTCGGTATTTATGGAATTGGAGGAGGAGCTTATTATAACATGAAACCATTAAGTTCACCTTCTTCCGTACCGTCATCGAGTAAAACTGCCGGTACATCTACTCTCGGAGCAACTTCTTCGGGTGCAAAATACGAACCCTCCGAACAAACAACAATGGGATTTAAGGCTATGGTACTTTTTGGAATTTACCCGACAGCATATCCGCTCAATGGAAGTTTATCGCTTGATATTACCTTTCAACAAATAAATAATAACTGGAGTGTTAACAAGTTAACACTTACCGGTAAAGCATTTTTATGTGCTAATGTAACAAACCAGGGGTCTAACCTGGCTAATGGAACAGCGATGATTAAAATGGATTTCGCCAATAAAAGATTTGAAGGAGATTTTTCTCTAAATATTAATTTTATAGATTTAATTACAGGAACAGCCAGCCTGGATATTCTTGCCGATTCTAAATTAAATAAATGGCATGTGTATGTAGGGGATTGGGAACATGAAGTCGGATTATCCATAGCAGGTTTATTTTCAGTTGAAACTTATTTTATGGTAGGCAATGATTTACCGGGAGGCTTGCCGCCATTTCCGTCGGATGTGCAACAGATATTTCAACAATGCGGGAAAACCTTACCCTCTGTGTCTTTAAGCGATAGGAGTAAAATTAGTCAAGGGCAGGGAATATCGTTTGGAGCAAGTTCAAAATTCGGTGGTGATTATAGTTTCCTGATTTTTTATGCTAATCTTCATGCAGGATTGGGATTTGACTTGAATTTACATGATTACCAGGGAGCTACATGCAAGAATTCATCCTCATCTCTTGGAATTGACGGATGGTATGCCCTGGGGCAAATGTATGCTTATATTGATGCATCTGTAGGTATTCACATTGATGTCTGGTTTGCCGAAGGAGATTTTGAAATATTTTCCGGTGGTTTCGCCGCTATATTACAGGGAGGGCTTCCGAATCCAATCTGGGGTAAGGGGGCTGTTGCAGGTTATTACCGTGTATTGGACGGACTAATTTCCGGTCATTGCAGTTTTGAATTTGATTTTGGAAACCAATGTGAATTGGAAATGGAAAATCCATTAGCAATCGGTTTAATATCGGATATGCAGCCTACCGGCAATGATGTTTCACCTTTTATCAGTCCTGTGGCAACTTTTAATTTCCCAATTCCTGATGGTAATAAGGATAATAGTTTTGAAATTCAAATGACCGGCTCTGACGGCAACCCGGGACCAATTAGGACATTCAGGATTATATTGGATGAGAAATCAATTACCGAAAATAATGGAACTGAAATAAAGTTTGATGAAGGTGTAACCGATAAAGGAATGACTTTAGCTCTTACCCCAAAATCAGTAGTTGATTCAAAAAAATGTAAATTCAAAATAAGAGCTCATGGGGAAGAACTTATACATAATACCTGGCAGGTTTGCAGGTACGAGAAAGACCCGAATAAAGGCAAGGAAATAAAGTCGGATACAACAGTATCTTTTACTACAGGCAAGGAACCTCCTTATGTTCCAGATAAAAACGAAATGTATTCATTTCCCGCTCGTGGTCAGAGGTATTTTATTCCTGATAAATCTATATTAAAAAAAGGATACATAGCCCTTCGGCAAGAGCAAAGCGATTTATTTAACCCCGATAAATTCTTAGATAAATTTTCCGAATATAAAAATCATAAATCCGACTTAGAAGTGGATTATCTCGCATTGTTTAAGTATGACGGTAACAAGGAAAAAGAGGTTCCCGCCATTTATCAGCCTGTTCCCCCGAGAGTGGAATTTGATATTACTCATCTTACTACAAGCAAGGTTTATAATGTACAGATTATTGCGAGGATTAAGCCTAAATCGGATATTTCCAAAACGAAGCTGACAGTCCTTCAACAAAAAATAGTCAAAAGAAACAGCAATGTAATAGACACAACAAAATCCAAAAAAATAGATATTGAAGCGATGAAGACACTTCAGCCAAATGAGAAATCATTATTCCAGGATGACCTATTCTTCAGGACTAGTAAATTTTCGTCACTGAATGAAAAAATTAACAGCTACAGTTTTAAATCGGTAGTTCTTAGCCCGATAAATTGCACAATTAATTTAAATTTACAAGAGCCGTTTGATAATGTTGATATCAAAGGAGTGGCTTATAAAGATGATGAAAGCCGGGATGTTGTGTTTGGTCCTTTTGTTAAATTCGAAGAAAATGAAAATACCGATTGGCTAAATATGGCAAAATTCGGTGTATATGATGTGTATAATGGTAATACCCATGTATCCTTTGCCGACGGGACGCAAGCTCGAAATCCTCTCCCATACTGGCTCAATATGGAAGCTACCGGCGGAAATTGCAATTGTACCGATGGTGACCATGAATGGGATGGAATTTCAAATGAAATTGACCCTTTCAACAAACACACAGCAAGGGATAATTCTATTAAAGAAAATATTATGATAAATACTCACTTTTCAGGTCCATTTAATTCATTGAGTAACGCAGTAGCATTCAAGACTAATGAAACAAGCACTTATGTCTATTATGTTGCTCCTGTAGATTATAGTACTGATTTGTTCTTACTATTACAACGAATAACTTTTGAGGCAAATTTTTTCCAGGATTTCGTGAAATTCAAAGGACAAAAAGCTATGGATTATGAATGTCTTTATGGGAACTGTTTAGCTCTGGCAGGGGGTTCTCAAAACGATGCTATTAATTTATATTTTCATTACCTCAATGTAAATCAAAACTATGCCGGTATAACCTATAATGTTCTATGGTTTTTGCTGGACGATATTACAAAAAACTATCTGCCCGCTGACAAACAAAAGCTGTTCGGCAATATCAGCTTTTTCATTAAGGGATGGTATCCTCCGGCACCCGGGCAATATAATCCGGAAAGTCACGCCGGCTGGATTGACAAAGGTATAAATACAATTTCATTCGATGCTCATTAAATTTAAAACTCAATTATGAATAAAACAATATTTAAAATCGCAATCAGGGACGCGTCCCTCATTTTTATTTTGCTCAACATTAGTTTTTTATATTCTTTTGCTCAATCCGGAACGAGTCCCTCAGGCAATTTTACCGGACAAAAGAAAATAATGAAAATTAACCCAATTGGTACAGCAGTATTCCCGGATACAAACAATCTTAAATTAAGAGCAAAAGGTATTCCGGTTAACCAAGAACCGAGGAAATATCCAAGGTCTGCCGAACTGAAGCTGAATGCTTTATCACGAGGGGATTCGGTGATATTACGCTGGGCTGTAACTACTCCCGGAGGCTGGATAGTTGCAAACAAAGACGGATATATCATCGAAAGGTATTTAATTGATTCAGCAGAAGCTAATTCGGAATTTAAAATTCTTACCCCCGTAGCTCTAAAACCCTGGACTTTGGAAGAATGGAAAAGAAATTCATCTCAGGATGATAAATTTGCTGCTATAGCCGCTCAATGCCTTTATGGGAAAAATTCAATTAAGAG
>JBEKWK010000064.1:0-11081 GCA_049513175.1 FCB group bacterium | reverse complement strand
ACTTATCAGGAGCTGAAATGGCAGTTCCTTTGCTATTCTCTCTTTTTAACAGCATTGATTATGATTCGGAAAAAAGATGGTTCGATAAACCCGCCAATGTTTCTATGAGGGAGGTTTGCGAAGAGACAGGTTTACTGCCTTCTCGAAATTGCAAAAATTTAATTTCGGATTATTATATAAAAAATGTATCTGCTCAAAAAGTTTGTAACCTCTATAAAGAAATTTTCACTAATCAAGAGGAGACAATTCAATACTGCACTGAATGCCTTCCTAAAGAAGGTTATAAAAAAATCCTTATTCCTGAGTATGAACCTGAATTAGCATTATGGTATGAAAATAATAATATAGATTTCAAAAAAGCACCGCCTCATAATCCAGATTGCCAGGCTAAATTTTCCGACGAAGGACCTAAAATTATTTCTCCATCTCAAAATTACGATTACTATATTGAAGAAAAATCTAACCAACAAATATTATTACAAGCTGCATCTTCATCAGATAATAACATTCTTTATTGGTATATTAATAATCAATTTTATAAAAATTGTAAGCCTAATGAAAAAGTTTTTTTTAGACCCGGAAAAGGAAAAACAAATATTTCTTGTCTCGATGACAAGGGTAGGAAAAGCAATATTATAATTAATGTAAAGTTTTATTAAGCCTAATGAAAATTTTAGCTTTTATAATATTTCCTTTCGTAATTTTGTAGTTCTAATTGATGACCCAAACATAATTTCAACATTATAGAATATATAAATAAAAAAAGAAATTATAATTTCCTTACTAAAGGGAGAATGAAATAAAAAATGTCTTATGATTTCATATTTAAGCCTTTTGAAGAAATGACAGATGAAGACTATGCTGAAATAGGCTTTATGTGCGGCTTAGAAGTGCATCAACAGTTATTGACTTCCAAGAAATTATTTTGCAGATGTCCTGCCGGCAAATATTCTCAGGAGTACAATGCAGAGATTTTAAGACACATGAGACCAACTTTATCCGAATTAGGAGAGTATGACCCTACTGCTCTTATGGAATTTAAAACTAAAAAAGATATAATATATCATATTCATTATGATACGGTTTGTACCTATGAGATGGATGATACGCCTCCTTTTGAAATGAATGATGAAGCACTTGATATAGCAATTGAGATAGGTATGTTAACAGGTTCCAGTATCGTTGATGAGATTCATATAGCACGTAAGCAGTATCTTGACGGGAGCATTCCAACGGGTTTTCAGAGAACAGCAATCATCTCAGTAGGTGGTAGCATACCTTATAAAAATAGAAATATTGGAATAATTCAAATGTCAATAGAAGAAGATTCCTGCCGTGAGGAAAGCGATATCGGTCATACTCGTACATTTATTACCGACAGACTGGGCATGCCTTTGATAGAGACAGTAACACGACCTGATATGAAAACTCCATTTGAAGTAGCTGAAGTAAATGATATAATCAGAAGATTAGTCAGAAGTACAGGTAAAGTTCGTACAGGAATAGGTGCCGGAAGACAAGACGTAAATGTAAGTGTTCGTGGTGGAACGAGAATCGAAATTAAAGGTGTTCATAAAATTAAAAATATACCTTTGCTAACATATAATGAAGCAATGAGGCAATGGAATCTGTTAAGGCTTCGAGAAGAATTACATAGAAGAGGCATTACTGCCGAAACTTTTCTTGCAAAAATTGATGATATTACAAAACTTGTAAATAAAACATATTATCAGCCGGTTCGAAATGCCGTATCTGAAGGGAAGTCTGTAAAATGTGTTACTCTCAAAGGATTTAAAGGGCTTCTTAGATGGCAGACACAAACAGATACTTTTTTCTCAAGAGAAATTTCGGATAGGGTAAGAGTAATTGCTTGCTTATCATCATTGCCTAACATTATTCATTCAGACAGCCAGGAAAACACTTTATCTACGGCTGAAGGTGTTAAAATCAGAAAAGCAGTTGGAGCTATGGATGATGATTCACTAGTAATTGTATGGGGTAACCAAGTGGATGTTGATACTGCCACTAAAGAAATAATAATCCGGGCTAAGGAGGCTACTATTGGGGTGCCTTCTGAAACAAGGCAGGCACTGCATGACGGTACAAACGGCTTTGAAAGAATTTTACCCGGTCCAGACCGAATGTATCCTGACACTGATTTGCCCCCAAAAAGAATAACAAAAGAAAGAGTAGATGAAATAAAATTAAATGTTACTATTCCATTCTGGAAATATGAAAAATGGTATTATGAACTTGGCTTACCTAAAGATATTATCAGACCATTAGCTTTTTCGAAATATGCGAAATTATTTGAATTTCTTGTAAAGGAATGGAAGATAGAGCCTGTTCCGGTTTCAGTTGCATTAATTCAATTCATCAAAAAATTAAAGAAAAAAAGATTGAATATTTCTTTATTGAATGAGAATGTTTTAAAAACAATTTTTAAAGCATATAAAGAGAATAAAATTGTTAATGAAGGTATATACTATGCAATGGAAAATGTTATTTTGAGAGCCTATAGCTCGGAAGATTTTTTGCCTATAAAATGTAACGATTCTGAAATTGATGAGGCTATAGAAGCTGCAAAAGAAAAATATAATTGGATGAATATTTTACATCCTGAAAATAAAAAGAAGATTATAATGGGATTAGTGATGGATAAGCTACGTGGAAGAGTTGAAGGTAGGAACATTGCAAACAAAATTGAATTATAGAAAGCATATATATGTCAGATAGTGAAGATTATAAAGGATATAGTGGAGAATCACTTGGAACATTGCAAAAATTTAAGGCAATGATTTGGAGTGATGTTGAAATTGAAACTATTGACGGAAAATATATAGGGTTAATTCTTCCACGTTCTGAAAATGCCGATGAATTTCATATTGTCTTAAAACTTAGAACTGGATATAATATCGGAATTGCAGCAAGTAAAATTAAAAATATAAAGATTAACGGAAGAAAAAAAGCACATTATAAAATTCCTGAAAAAGCCTTCCCGTATTCACCCAAAAAACCAAGAGTAAAATTATTTGGAACCGGCGGTACAATTGCCAGCCGGCTGGATTACAGAACTGGAGCTGTGATTCCGGCATTTACTCCCGGTGAATTATATGGCTCGGTTCCTGAGCTTGCTGATATATGCAACCTTGAAACAGAAAAATTGTATGGAGTTTTCAGTGAAAATATGGGACCTGAACAATGGAAAGGCACTGCAGAAGCTGTCGGCAGGGAAATTGAAAAAGGTGTTCAAGGGATTGTTATTGGACATGGAACTGATACAATGCACCATACATCTGCTATACTTTCTTTTATGATACAGAATTCTCCCGTACCAATAGTTATGGTAGGTTCACAGCGTTCAAGCGACAGACCTTCTTCGGATGCTGCTCTCAATTTGATGAACAGTGTGAAAGCTGCAGCGGATAGCGATATAGCTGAAGTAATGGTTTGTATGTTCGGACCGACATCTGATACATTTGGGCTTTTGCATCAAGGGACAAGGGTGAGAAAAATGCATTCGAGTTATCGTTCTACTTTCAGAACTATTGGTGATATTCCACTTGCAATGGTTGATAGAGAAAAAGTTACTCCTCTTAGAAAAGATTATAGAAAAAGAAGAAATGATAAAAATGTTATTATCAATACAGCATTTGAAGAGAAGGTAGCCTTGATTTATTATTATCCCAATATGGCTCCGGATATGCTTGATTCACTGATTGACAATGGTTATAAAGGTATCGTAATAGCGGGAACTGGGTTAGGACATATTAATAAACCACTATATCCTGCTCTGAAGAGGGCTTCTGATAATAATATTGCCGTTTATATGACTGTCCAAACTTTATGGGGATATGTGCAGATGTATGTTTATGATACGGGACGTGATATGATGGATTTAGGAGTAGTTCCAACTGCAAACATGCTTCCTGAAGTTGCTTATGTTAAGCTTGGGTGGACGCTTGGACAAACTAATGATTTGAATAAAGTAAAAGAAATCATGTTAACACCTATTGCAAATGAAATTACTGACAGGGAACCGAGTAACGGATATCTTATTTTCCAGGGGGGTATTCCCGAAGTCGAGGAATTTATTTCTAAATATCGTAAATAAATATTTCTTCATTATTACTTAAGAGATTTGTAATTTTGAATTATAAAATCAAAGGCATTGACTTAATGCCATATTATTAATTTTAATAATTAATACGGGGAGAAAATCATGGCAAAAGACAGAGGACCAAAGAAGGAAACAAAAAAAGCACCTGCAAAATCCAAGAAAGAAAAGAAAGAAGAAAAACGTCAGAAGAAGGGTTGATGCAGGATTGAACATCAAAATAGTTGAAAGAAGCGAGTAGAAAGTAAAAAGTTGTCAAGGTTATTAATTAAACTTTTAACTTTATACTTTCAACTTTATACTTTCAACTTTTTAAACTTGTTGGAAAATGTTTATAATAAATTCCGACAAGTTTTTTTTATAAAACAAATCATATGTTACCCCGTTATTTTATTTTTATAAACAATGAGATTTTGATGCATTTAAATAAATTCAATAATCTAAAACTAAAGTCCATTCTTATTATTTCTATTATTATATTTTCATTTCAAGCCGGTGTCGGTGAATTACCTCCAATACAATTGAAATATTCATCTTATGCTGTTTCTTACGATGGAGTATTTCTCGGTTACCTTGGTCAGGAAAAAAGGGTAGAAGTAAAATCATTAAATAATATTTCCGGATATGTGAAAATGTGCCTGCTTGCAACAGAAGACAGAGATTTTTATAATCATAACGGTGTTTCTATTATAGGAATTGGAAGGGCTATATTTCAGACATTGAAAGGAAACACACAGGGTGGAAGTACGATTACGATGCAATTAGCAAGGAATTTATTTTTGACAAAGGAAAAAACTCTTGAAAGAAAAGTAAATGAAATTAATCTTGCAATGGATCTTGAAAAAAAATATACCAAAGACCAGATATTAGTATTATACTTGAACACAGTTTATTTTGGAAGGGGAGTTTATGGCATCTGGGCTGCGGCAAGAGAATATTTCAGTAAAACTCCCGATATGCTTTCTTTAACGGAATCAGCTATGATTATAGGTCTTTTAAAAGGACCTACTATTTATGACCCTGTCAAACACCCTGATAATGCTCTAAAAAGAAGAAATGAGGTTCTGTATAATCTTGTCGAAACAAAAAATATGTCAGAAGCTGATTTTTATAAACTGAAATCCACACCTTTAGAATTAAATCTTAGGGAAGATATTGCACCCTATTTTGTAGAGTTTGTCAGAAGATTGGCAGAAAATATTTTAAAGACAAAAGGCAAATCTTTAGAAAATGAAATATTCAAAATTACAACTACACTCGATTCTAAAGTTCAAAAAGCTTCGAATATAGCATTGATTGAACATTATAAAACCTTTTCATCAAAACTAAAAAATATAGAATTAGGTTTGGTTTCTGTTGAACCTGTTACAGGATTTATTAAGGCAATGATTGGCGGAAATTCCTCTGCGAATCCGGTTGGCTTGAACAGGACTTATCAGATTAACAGGCAGGTAGGTTCCGCTTTCAAGCCATTTATGTATACTTATTTGCTAAAGGAAGGATATACTTTAGCTACCCCTTTGATGGATTCTCTTATTATAATAAATCCAGGCACACAATATGAATGGAAACCGGAAAATTATGATGGAAAATACTCTAACAAATATGTAAGTATGCAATATGCGATTACAAAATCATTGAATCTACCTGCCGTTCATGCTATGACAGAATTGACAACACCCGAACAGATTGCAGATTTTGCAATGAAGATGGGAGTGAGTTTAGATATTAAACCTTTTCCTTCCATTGCTCTCGGTGCTTGTGAAAGTAGTCCTTTAAATATGGCTTCGGCATTTGCAGTCTTTGCTTCCGAAGGTATGTATTCAAAGCCTGTTGCTATCTTGAAAATTGAGGATGAAAATAATAATACGGTTTATTATTCACAGGAACACCCGCAAATGATTTTGGATGGTGAAACCTGCTATTTAATGAATTATGCTTTAGCTTCTGTAGTTGATAGCGGAACGGCAGCTTCAGTCAGGAAATTTTACAAAGGTCCTGCTTCCGGGAAAACCGGCACTACTCAGGACAATACTGATGCATGGTTTATTGGATATACTCCCGAATTATCAACTGCAATATGGTTTGGTTTTGATAATCCTTCAAATAAACTTGGCAATCTGAATTTCAATGGAGGGACAATTGCAGCACCTTTGTGGGGAAGAATGATGTATCATTTATCAAAACTTGATAAAAGAGAACTTGGTAAAATATTTAAAATCCCTGAGAAAATAAAAATTATAACACTATGTAATGAAACAGGGCTTCCTGTGGAAAACAGCGAGAATTGCACTACTGTTGATACTTATCCTGTCAACTATGATTTATATCCTTTTAAATCACATCAACCAAAATGATTAATAAGAAGTTATATTTTAATTATTTAATTTTGTTAATATGTATTTTGTAAGTACAGGGCAACAAGTATGAATTTTAATAAGGGAATTATTAATGATACAAGCTGTAAGAGGCACCAAAGATATTTTACCGGATAGTGTAGGCTCCTGGCAATTCATTGAAGATGTCTTTAGAAAAGTATCTAAGGATTATGGCTATTATGAATTGCGGACACCGATTTTTGAAAAGACTGAAGTATTTTCAAGAGGTATCGGCGATGCAACAGATATTGTGAATAAAGAGATGTACACATTTAAAGATAAGGGTGATGAATCTATAACTCTTCGTCCTGAGATGACAGCGGCACTCGTTCGTTCCGTTATTCAAAATTCGATGCTTCAACAATCAAATACATTAAGGTTATGGTATTTTGGTCCCTTCTTCAGATATGAAAGACCACAAAAAGGCAGACTGAGACAATTCCATCAATATGGTGCGGAATGTCTGGGCTCTCCTTATCCCGAAGCCGATGCGGAAGTTATTTTATTAGCAAACTCACTATTTAGAGAAGCCGGGATAAAAGATTTTAACGTGCTGATTAATTCTCTCGGAAGTGATGAGACAAGGAAAAAGTACAAAGATGAGTTATTGAAATATTTGAATTCTGTTTCAGAAAATTTATCAAAAGACAGCAAAGAAAGATTACAATATAATCCTCTCAGGATTTTAGATTCTAAGGATGAAAATGATAAAGAAGCATTAAAAAATGCTCCTATCATTCTTGATTATCTCGATGCAGAAAGTAAAGAACATTTTAATAAAGTTATTGCAACTCTCGAAGCTGAAAATATTAAGCCTATTATCAATCCTATGCTTGTCAGGGGACTGGATTATTATTGCGATACTGTTTTTGAATTTCAAAGTTCATTACTTGGTTCTCAGGATTCGTTCGGCGGCGGCGGTAGATATAACGGATTAATTGAGCAATTAGGTGGGAAGCCGACACCTGCCGTAGGATTTGCTTTAGGTGTCGAAAGAATGTTACTTATTCTTGAAGAACTGAATAGTTTGACAGCATTGAATACAAATCCGACTATATTTATCGTTACTACAAATCCGTCTCTAATGAATATTTCACAAAATATTGCCGAAGTACTTAGACGAAAAAAAATATCTACATTGATTGATTTACAGCAAAGAACCTTTAAAGCCCAAATGAGAGAAGCTAACAGGGTTTCGGCAAGATATGTTGTAATTGTCGGGGAAGAGGAAGTGCAGCGAAATGTTATTAATATTAAAGACATGAAAACCGGTGAACAAAAAGAATGTCCGATTGATAATTTAATTAATTTTAATTTTGATTTTTAATTTTATACTGCTTAGATTTAATTTTTAACTATGAAAATATTTAGGCTAAAAATTCCTGAATTTCAATCCTTAATATCACTTTCCAAGTGGCAATTAAAATTTATTCTGGGTACACTTGCTTTTATCATCTTTGTTTCAGTCTTACTTTATACCCAATCTATTGTTGATGAATTAATTGACAGAGAACAAAAAACCACTAAGCTTTTTGCGGATATTTATCGCAGATACTCCGACCCAAATTCAATGGAAGATTATTCTTTCCTGATTGATAAAATTGCACCTACAATAACATTTCCTGTTATATTTACAGATGAGAATGATATTCCACTTCCTCCATATATGGCATATACTATGAATATTCCTATTGATACAACAATGTCAATGGAAAAACAAAAGGAATATCTTATCAAAATTGTCAAGAAGATGAAAAGTTCTTATCAGCCAATCATTGTTGAAGCACCGGATGGAAAACTTCTTGCTAAATTTTATTATACAAATTCATCTCTGATAGATAAACTAAGGTTTTTTCCCTTTACTGAAATTGTAATCATCGCAACTTTTATTTTTATCGGGTATATGGCGTTCAGTAGTATAAGGAGAAATGAGGAAACAAAAGTATGGGTGGGTATGGCTAAGGAGGCTGCACACCAGCTTGGAACGCCGCTTTCGAGTATGCTTGCATGGATTGAGATATTGAAGAATAACAAGGATAATCCCGGTTATATTGATGAACTAACAGGCGAGATGGAGAATGACATCAACAGGCTGAACATGATAGCCACACGATTTTCGAAAATCGGTTCTATGCCTGAAAAGCGAAGAGAAAATCTTGCAGATGTAATCGAAAACATCAGTCAATACTTTGAGAAAAGGCTGCCGCATCTTGGGAGACAAATTGAAATTGTGAGGGATTTGGATGTAGATATATTTTCAGATATAAACTTAGAATTATTCCAATGGGTAATTGAAAATCTTTTGAAAAATGCTGCTGAAGCTATAGAAAGCAAACGAGGAAAAGTTACTATAAATTTACAAGTTCATTCAAAAAAGAGTATTCTGATTTCAGTAACTGATACAGGTAAAGGGATGACAGGGAGACAAAAAAGGCAAATCTTTTATGCGGGTTACACAACTAAGAAAAGAGGCTGGGGATTAGGACTTACTCTATGTAAAAGAATCATCGAAGATTATCACAATGGGAAAATATTCGTGAAAGATTCTGCATTAGGTAAAGGTACAACTTTCTGGATTGTTATTCCAAAGCCGACTTAATCTTAAGATAATTAAGATAAATTTTTAATAATTAGATTCATCCCGCCAAGTAAGAATTTTCCAATCATCAGTCGGTTTTTGCCGTATTAACCTGAGATTTACTCTTCCCTGGACTTTGATAAAATCCGTCGGATTAAACACAATTGATAAATCAAAACCGCGGGATATATCATTAACAAGAGAATCGCCAACTGAAATAATGACTTCATTCCATATTAAATCAAGATTTTGTGCGGCTCTGAATAATCCATATGTACTGAGCATGTCATCTTCGCGACTATAAGTTACATCAACACCTCTGTCATAATTTCTGTAAATAAAAGTAAAATTATTATCGAGAAGATTTCCATACACAACAGTATCTTTAAATATATAAGCATATCTAAAATTGTCAAAGACACCATTAATTGTAGTCTGGTCGCCGAGTATAGTGTTATCAGAAGAATTTTTTGCAAGTTTGGGCGCAAAAGGATTATTACAGGAGCTTAATATTATAAATGTTATAATAAAAAATAAAGCGATTATTACATTTATAAAATTTCTTGTTATTTTTGATATATTATTAAACATATGTTCATTTTCAATGATTATTCAAAAAAATAAAAATAATTATAAGATAACATGTATCAAAATAAAAATTATTTTACAAAATGCAAGAAAAAAATATTTTTTGAATATAAGAATAAATTAGTTTAGGAGAAATTGATGAAAGTTGTAAAAATTATTTTAGTAATCTTGTTAACAATTTTGGTTTTATTATTTGTTAGTTCTTTGTTCCTGCCTTCTTCTTATAAAATCGAGAGGAGTCTGACCATGAAAGCCGAACCTGAAGAAATTTTTCCCTATTTCGACAGTCTAAGGAAATGGAAGGATTGGACAGTTTGGAACAAAAAACTGGATTCTACCTTGCAATTTATTTATGAAGGAAAAGAGGCTGGAGTTGGGGCAGTTGAGAAATGGACTTCTATAAACCTTGATAACGGCACGATTGCAATTACAAAATCACAACCCGTAAAAATGATTGAATATGTAATGTCAATGGATGATGGTAAGTTTCGTTTAAACGGCAGAGTTGCTTTTGTTTTGACAAGCAAGGGTACTGTGGTTAGCTGGGGTCAATTTGGAGATTTGGGATTTAACCCAATGAATCGGTGGTTTACTTTTTTATTTATGGATAAGTATCTTGGACCTGATTTAGAGCAAGGTTTAGCTAATTTAAAAATAATAGTCGAGCAAAAGAGACTAAAATAAATTCTGGATTCTGAATGCTGAGTTCTGAATTGAAGACATTTAGTTTTGATTTGTATAAGAATTATGATTTATAAATTTTAAATACTAAAAATGGTTGATAAAAGAATAGAACTTATAAAAGGGGATATAACAAAACTTGATGTTGATGCTGTAGTGAATGCAGCTAACAGTTCATTAATGGGCGGCGGCGGAGTGGATGGTGCAATACACAGAGCCGCAGGTCCTTCATTACATGAAGAATGTATGAAAATTGTTCAGAATCAGGGTAAGTGTCCGACGGGTGAAGCAGTGATAACAACTGCCGGAAATATGCCTTCAAAATATGTAATTCATACTGTGGGTCCGGTCTGGAATGGTGGAAATAGGAATGAAGGTGAACTTCTTGCAAATGCTTATAAAAATAGTTTAACTTTAGCCGTTGAAAATAAAGCTGTCTTGATAGCTTTTCCGAATATAAGTACAGGTATTTACGGATTTCCAAAATTTGAAGCAGCGAAAATTGCTATTGATACGGTATGTAACTTTTTGCTCAAAAATGTGTCTTTGCAGAAAATAGTTTTCGTTTGTTTCGATGAGGAGAATTTTGATATATATAAAAAGTTACTAAAGGAAATTTAAAATTTAGAATTTAAAATGTATAATATTTTTAATTTAAATTGATTACATTGAATTTACATTACTGTTTTTTTTGGAAAAAAAAATGAAATTATCTTTATTATCCTTTTTCATATTAATA
>JBEKWK010000063.1:0-11088 GCA_049513175.1 FCB group bacterium | reverse complement strand
CACCTTTTTTTAATGTAGAATGTAGAATGTAAAATGTAGAATGCATAATTTTTAATTCTAAATTTTAAATTATACCACCCCTGCTTCGCTTTCCCCTCCTAATTTAGGAGGGGATTAAGGGGTGGTAATTCTTAATTATCTCAAAACCACAAAAGTTTTTGTAATTATTTTTTCCCCTGTATTTAACTGAATAAAATACAAACCATTCCCCAGCTTAGATGTATTATAATTTATATTTTGTTGATTGACATTGTTCTTTAGCTCATCAATAAGATTACCGTAAATATCGAAGATTTTCAATGATAAATTTTCAGTATTATTATACTGAATTGTTAAAATATCCTCGACCGGATTAGGGAATATTAAAATCGGGGTTTCTCCTACTGTATTATTATCTGATACGTTTATCAATTTAACACCATAACCAATCCATAAAGATAGAACCTCAGTTTCTGCATTGCTTTGGGACATTAATGAAGCATAAAATTTTCCTATATCCGGTGCTGCAAATTGTCCTTCAAATTCTACATATTCTCCTTGTTTTAAAACAATTGGTAATTTCAATAATGACTTATCAAATCTGAAGCCTTGTGTGCCGAAACCGGTTAAATCAGTATTTATCTCGTTGCCGGTTGGCTCTACTCTAAAATCTGTAATGGTTAAAATAGAATCGCCATATACCCACTCAGCCGTAGATAAGTTTGTAAATCTTCCTAACTTTTTGCTTGGATGCAATGTATCCATAACCAAAGTTGAGTCAAATGTTACACTAACCGTCTTAATTCGAGGCACAACGCCAATTCCTTCCAATTTTGTCCTGGTTGTACTTCCGGCTGTGTTATCATATTCCAACATTAATACATGATAGCCTGTTACAGTAGGATTGAATTGAACAGGTACATATAATTGGCTCCCCGGACTAATCACAACATATGTTAAAGCCGCTTCGTTAAATATAAATGCATTGCCGTTTGTATCCAATGTTCGTCTTATACTGTTGATTGTAATATTTTGGCTTCCTTTGTTCTTTAAAATTATTATTGAATCTCCGGGTGATGCATCATATGGTCCTGAAGGGAAAGCAGGTCTGTTTATCAGCTTGCGTCCCCAGTCATATGAGTTTGCTATTAAATCAGTATTGATGCCTCTGCCGTTCAATTCGGCAGTACTATCAGGAGGATTATCTATAGGTCTTTCGGTATTACTCGTAAAAAACATTGTGTCAATATATGATTTAAAGTCAGTTGGTAGAAAATCAACCAGAAAATTATATCCTTGTCCCGGATTCAATACCAATGGTGATTGTGGAGTTATAGCTCTTAATTCATCATTAAAAACAGATAACCGTGGATGGGTAAAGCCGGTAATTATTAAAGGGACTGAGCCTACGTTTTTTATTGTAATACTGCCCTGTGCAGGCTGATTCACAGCTACATCACCAAAATTATAATGTGATACATCTATTCTTGCGGCTCCGACCTTTGCTTTAACTTGTGATTTGTAACTAAACAAACATGTGTTTCCTATACCAATTGTATCTAAATATTCTCCAGCATTTGTTGCTATAAATCGAACTTTGAATTTAAATGAATCCAATGGAGGGACAATTTGAGGCAAAGATATATTCAATATTTCAAAACCCTGATTTTTATATTTTAGGTGTACTGAATCAACATATTCACTTGATGTATTAGATTCATTTATAAGCCATACATCCTTCTCAACCGTATCACCTGCTGATAAAAGTCCAAAGTCCAAATCAGGTCTTATTGTTAATTTAGAGGCTGTATAATTTATTATTATAGTTGTGTCATTTCCTACACAATCAGAAAAAGAAATAAATGCTCTTGCATCTTTGTCAAGGTCAAGCACCCATGCTCTCCATGTGGTAGCAGAATCCTGGCATGAAATGAAATCTTTAAAAGTAAATCCATAGTTATAGCTCGAATCAGAAATCAGACGCATAGTTGATAAATTTGTACGGTCATTATTTAAGGGAAAATCAATAACTACCGCATCATTAATTCCATCCTTATTTAGAATTGTACCCATACAATTTTCATAAAATTGCGGGTCGGGCGGCAAAGTGTCATTAGGTTTCTCGAGGTTTTTTAGTCCCACACTTGCCGGATGCCCGTAGGAATCATAAGGAGAAAATCCATAAGCATAAACGCAAAACGGGTTATTTGCCTTGATTTTGTAAACAGCCTCAACAGGTAAAAGATATTGCTTGCAGGCATAATGTTTTCCATTTACAGGTATTGAAAACGGCATAGATGAGTCAGGAGAGAAGCTGTTAAAAGACTTCGAAACAAACTGACTATCCTGCACTTGTCCAAGCATTAAATCGTCAGGCATTGTTCCATCGTCGTTTGTTTGATATACTATATTAATCCAGTTTGTCGGAAAGCCTTTGCCACCTTTTATTCCGGGAGTATTAAAAGTAATTTCTTTTTGGAATTGTTCCAATGGTGTCAATACCATTTGAAACGGGTCGCTTACAACACTATCATCCATCTGTCCACAGTTATATTGAGTTATTCCAATTGGTTTATCTCCTGAAAATACAATTGGTCTTGGTGCCTCATTATCGGCTTTCATGCTCAGCCAGCCTTCATTTTTCAATCCACCAGGGTATTTAATAAATCCAATTTGCTGTCCATCCCTGTAAATCGTAGTATTACTATCTTTAGCAAAAATCCTTATTATTGAATTTTTCTTTCTTCCTGCTATCGGAGTATAGAAATAAGTTTTTCCCCATGTATATGTAGGCAATTCAGCTTCCATTAAAAAGTCACAATATCCAACATTTTCAGGAACATAACCACAATAATTTCCAGAAAAGCATGAGACAGGCTTTGTTGCATTCCATTTACTTCCTGTTAAATCTGCTAATGGTTCAAGACTTCCAAAAATTAAGACATCACCTTTATATAAAGTCCATGATGTAGTTTGCCTGGGTAATTGACCACCCATGGTTTTTGTTGTGGAGGTACCACCGAGTGTAAATTTTACTATTGTATTATCATAAGCTGCTACTACTTCAGTATATGAAGTTAAATATGGGCCTCCTGTATATTCATCATCTGCTACATCAGGCCAAGAAGCAACTATATATTCCTTACCTAATGCATAAACAGGCAAAGCAAGGTAACTATCGCTTGTATAGGAGAACCTTGTACATCCATAAACAATAATAGGCTGGTCTGCATAAATATGTATTCCTGCACCTTTATACACTTTCTCGGTATCAGGGGGTGTAAAATCAGTTTTTTGATAAGGTTGTCCAATTGCAGGGGTAAGAGCAAATGCAATTATATCATTAGGAATAGTTTCTTTTTGCACTGAGTAAGATTTGCCGGGTACTTCCAAGGTAACTGTAGTCTTGGCACTTGATGACACATATAAATATACTTTATCACCAGCACTATATAGTTCAAAACAAGGGATGAATGAACACCAAAATTCTGAGCCTGCATTATTTGAGCTAAGAAGTTTAGGGGCATCTTTTTTGAATTTTTCAAGATTATATCCTTTCGGCATTTTCTGCATTTGAGCATAACTTTGGAAAGGCAATAAAAGTAGTGTCAGAGAGAGCAAAGCAAAGATAACCAGTAAATATTTTTTCATTTTAACACCTTTTTTTAATGTAGAATGTAAAATGTAGAATGCATAATTTTTAATTCTAAATTTTAAATTTTAAATTATACCACCCCTGCTTCGCTTTCCCCTCCTAATTTAGGAGGGGATTAAGGGGTGGTAGTTCTTAATTATCTCATAATTATGAATGTTTTTGTAATTATTCTCTTCCCTGTATTCAGTTGGACAATATACAAGCCATTTGCCAGCTTAGATGTATTGTAATTTATATTTTGTGTATTTCCTCCATAAAATATCTCATCAAGAACATCCCCATAAATATCGAAGATTTTCAATGAAAAAATTTCAATATTATTAGACTGAATTGTCAACTTGTCTTGAGCAGGATTTGGATAAATGTAAATTGCATTATCATCCATTGTGTTTTCTTCGACGATTTTAACGGGTGCTAGACCTCTGCCTTTTAATATAGTAACATTGTTCCCGATAAGTGCAGTGCTTGCGAACACTATTGAATCCAGATATTCTTTTTCTTCCTTAGGTTTGAAAGTTACATTATAAGCGTAATATTTTCCGGGTGCAATTGTTAAAGTCTGAATAGGATTTATTTCAGGAAGCTGGACGATAAATACGGATGTATCCGGAATCTGATAACCTTTGAGTGACATATCAAGCGTGCCAAGGTTGTAAATAGTCAATTGCTTTGTAATGGAATTGCCAATGTAAGTATCATTAAAAATCTGGCTTGATGCGTCAATTATCGGTCCGTTAACAAGTGCGGTGAGATTGCACAAATCGTAATTTTGGGTGTTGTCGCTGACGCTGATTGTATCGTTAAAAGTTCCTGTTATGTTATTTATAAATTTTACCTTAAAGTTGATGGAATCATGAGGAAGAAAAGTGAATGGTACCGTAATTTGAGCAAGATTTTTAGTTAATACCTCAAAACCCTGATTATTCGTTTTTAAGAATAAATAATTTATATAAAAAGTATTTGAATTGGTCAGGTTGATGAGCCAAATATCCTTAACTGATGTCTCTCCCGGCTTTAATAGTCCAAAATCAAGAGAGCTTGGATATATCTCAATCGTAGAAGTAGGGGATAAAATTTTGAAATTTGCTTCATTAACCTTTGTAAAATCCTGTCCCAATGCGTAAAATTGCAAAGGCTGTATTAACAATTCCAGCGAAATGAAAGCAAGTATAACTTGTAAATATTTTCTCATATAGCACCTCGAAATTTTTTAATTTCTAATATAGCTATATTTAATGTAAAACCATAAAAGTTTTTGCAATTATTTTCTTCCCGGTATTTAATTGCACAATATACAAGCCATTCACCAGCATTGATGTATTATAATTTATACTTTGAGTATTTGCCACGCTTTTCAGTTCATCAACAAGATTCCCGTATATATCAATGATTTTCAAAGAAATATTTTCTATATTATTGAATTGAATATTTAGAATATCATCAACAGGATTGGGATATATAGAAAATTCGTCACCAAGCAGAATATTTTCTTTGATGCCAACCTTAATAACTCCTCTGCCATTCAGTATAGCTATACTATCTGTTAAGGGTGTAATTGTAGTATTGCTTATGAAATACATAGTATCACTGTATTGAATAGTATCTATTGGTATAAAATCTATAAGATAATCGTAACTTATTCCTGGATTCAAAACCAATGGTGATTGTGCTGTTATGGGGCGTAATTCATCTGTATATATTGGTAGTAAAGCAGGATGTATAAAATCTGTTATTGTTAGAGGAGCTATGCCAATGTTCTTAATGTGTATTGTACCTTGTGCAGGCTGGTTTACAGGAACATTACCAAAATCATAATCCGACACCTGTATTGTTGAGCTTCCGACTTTAGCTTTTACTTGTGATGTGTAAAACATCCAACATGGATTACCGCAACCAACTGAATCTGAAAATTGTCCATCCTGAGTGGCTATGAACCTGATTTGAAACTTCAGAGAATCCAGTGGTGGAATTATTTGAGGTAAATCAATACCAGTAATATCAAATCCCTGGTTCTTAAATTTTAATCTAAGTGAATCAAGCATTTCCGGATGTTGTGATGATGCATTTATTACCCATATATCTTTATAAACCGTATCACCTTTTGCTATAAGTTTAAAATCTAAATTAGGCCTAATTATTAAATTCCAGCTATAGAAATCTATTTCAATCGTTGTGTCATTTCCAGCTTTATCAGTAAATCTTACAACTAATCTTGCATCCTTTTTCAGGTCATGAACACTTGCCTTCCATGTTGTTGAAAAATCTTCGCCAGGTACAAAATCTTTATACGAAAAATCATAATTAAAGCTTAATTTAAGGTCCAAAATTATGGAATCTAAATTAGAGCGGGTGTTGTTTTGGGGCCAATCTTCTACAACTGCATCACTTCGCATTGTTTCATCATACCCAATTGTCCCATAACTATCCATCCACCAGGTTGGATGAGGCGGTAAAGTATCTTTATTCTTAACGTAATTTTCTATAGGCATTTTCTTCATTTGAGCATAGCTTTGTATTGGCTGGAACACTAATGCCAGTGCGAAGAGAGCGAAGATAACCAACAATTTTTTTCTCATTTCATCACCTTTTAAAAAGTGTGTATTTAAAAATTCTTAATTTTTAATTATACCACCCCTGCTTCGCTTTCCCCTCCTAATTTAGGAGGGGATTAAGGGGTGGTAATTTTAATTATCTCAATATCATAAATGTTTTTGCAATAATTTTCTTCCCGGTATTTAATTGCACAATATACAAGCCGTTTGCCAGCCTTGATGTATTATAATTAATATTCTGTGTATATGCTCCGCTTTTCAGCTCATCAACAAGATTTCCGTATATATCGAAGATTTTTAATGATATATTTTCTGTTATATTTTTATATTGAATAATTAATTTATCTTCAACAGGATTGGGATATAAGGTAAAATCGTTATCAAATATGATATTTTCTTTGACGCCAATTGTTATAACACCTCTGCCGTTCAATATTGCAATACTATCTGCCGGAGGCGACTGTTTAGAGGTATTGCTCGTGAAAAACATTGTGTCTGTGTATTTCACAGTATCGGCAGGAATAAAATCAACCTGAAAATCGTATATTTGCCCAGGATTCAAAACCAATGGGGCTTGAGGTGTAATAATGCGTAATTCATCGAAGAATACAGATAAAGTTGGGTGAGTATAACCTATAATTAACAAATTTACTGTACCTATATTCCTAATGTATATTGTACCTTGAACATGCCGGTTAACAGGCACATCAGTAAAATAATAATCGCTTACATCTATTATAGCACTGCCAACTTGAGCTTTCATATTGGCTCTGTAAGCAAAAACACACCAATCTCCACAGCCAATTGAATCAAGAAATTCTCCCTCTGTAATTGCTATGAATCTGACTTGGAATTTAACTGAATCCAATGGTGGAATCCATTGTGGCAATGATATACCTATAATCTCGAATCTCTGGTCCTTAAATTTAAAACTCAATGAATCTAGTAATGCCGGGGATTGGGTTGATTCATTAATTACCCAAATATCCTTATATACTGTATCGCCTTTTGATGATATTCCGAAGTCCAAATCAGGTCGTATTGCAAATTTTGTTGCATAATAATTAATTTCAATAGTGGTATCGTTTCCTCTGCGGTCTGAAAAAGTAACTACTAACCGAGCATCTTTTGTCGGGTCCATTACCCATGCTTTCCATGTTGTTGAAGCATCTTCACCGGGAACAAAATCATGGTAAGAAAATCTATAGTTAAAGCTCAATGTTGGGTCCATATTTATCATTGATAAATTTGAACGGTTTGCATTTTGGGGCCAATCTTCTACAGTAGGGTCACCACTCATTGTTGAATCTAACCAAAGTGTTCCGCCACAATCCATCCACCATGTTGGATGTGGTGCCAAAGTATCAGGTTTTTGATAGTCATCGAGGGCTACGCTTGCCGGATGTCCGTAGGAATCATAGGGAGAAAAGCCATAAGAATAGGCACAGAACGGGTCATTTGCCTTTAATTTATATACTCCGTCGCCGGGTAATAATAATTGCTTACATGAATAATGGTGACCTTTTATAAGTACTGAAAATGGTAAGCCCGGGTCAGCAGAAAAGCTGTTTATTGATTTCCATACGAATTGACCGCCCTGAACTTGTGCAAACATCAGGTCATCAGGTATTGTGCCATTATCATTTGTTTTATAAACTATGTTGAGCCAATTTATCGTAAAGCCTTTGCCGCCTTTGATTCCGGGGGTGTTAAATGTAATCTCTTTTTGATATTGCTCAAAAGGTATAAGCACCATTTGAAACGGGTCGCTGACTACATTATCATCAGTCTGTCCACAATTATATTGAGTTATATTAAACGGTTTATCCCCTGTAAATACAATAGCCCTGGGTGGTCCATCATCGGCTCTCATACTCAGCCAACCGTCTCCTTTTATACCGCCGCCACCATATTGGATAAATCCTATTTTCTTGCCATCTCTGTATATATTGGTACTGTTTTCTTTTGCTAAAATCCTAATCATTGAATTTTTCAATCTTCCGGCAATAGGAGTATAATGATATTGTGTACCCCAGGTATTTACCGGTAGTTCAGCTTCCATCATAAAGTCACAATATCCGTTATTTTCGGGAACATAGCCACAATAACTACCTGAATAAGCTGCAACAGGTTTTGAGGCTACCCAATGGCTCCCTGTTAAATCTGCAAAAGCACCAAGACTTCCAAACATAAGAACATCGCCTTTGTTTAAAGTCCACGAAGTTGTTTCTCCCGGTTTCTGACCGCCTGCGGTTACAGTCTCGTTCGTTCCGCCAAGAGTAAATCGTACAGTTGTCTGGTCATAAGCGGCAACTATTTCGCAATAAGAAGTTAAATATTGTCCGAATGTGAGTCCGTCATCTGATATATCGGGCCATGAAGCTACTATATATTCTTTTCCTAATGAAGACGTAGGCAAAGCAAGATAACTATCAGCAGTATATGTAAACCTGGTAACTCCGTAAACAATAATAGGCTGGTCTGCATAAATATGGATTCCGGCACCATTATATATTTTTTCGGGGTCAGGTGCCTGCATATCTGTCTTACGGTACGGTTGAGCGAGTGAAGGGTCAAGTTCAAATGATATTATGTCATTTGGAATTGTAGGTTTTTGAATAAAATATCCCTTTCCGGGTACTTCAAGAGTAACAGTTGTTTGAACAGCAGAGGAAATATATATATATATTTTGTTTCCTGCTTCATTTCCACTTGTTTCCCAGCAAGGATGGAAGGTAAGCCAAAAATCTTTCCCTGCATTTGTAGCATCCAGAATTTTTGGTACATCTTTTTTGAATTTTTCAAGATTATATCCTTTAGGCATTTTCTGCATTTGTGCATAGTTTTGAAAAGTCTGGAATAGTAGTGTCAGAGTAAGAAAAGCAAGAATAACAAACAAATTTTTTCTCATTTCATCACCTTTTAAAAGTGTGTATTTTAAAATTCTTAATTTTTAATTTTTAATTATCTCAATATCATAAATGTTTTTGCAATTATTTTCTTTCCCGTGTTTAGCTGAACTAAATATAGTCCGTTTGTCAGCTTGGATGTATTATAATTTATATTCTGTGTGTTACTTCCACTCTTTATCTCATCAACAAGATTACCATAAATATCTATGATTCTCAATGATATATTTTCTGATTTTGAATCAATATATTGAATCGTCAAGATATCATCAACGGGATTGGGATATAGAGTTAATGCGTTGTCTGAATAGTTATTATCTTTTACATCAACAATCACAACCTTTGCTTTCACTTGGGCTCTGTACGCAAATACACAAGCATCTGCACAGCCTATCGAATCTAAAAACTCTCCTTCAGAAGTGGCTATAAATCTAATCTGGAATTTAATCGAATCCAACGGTGGTATTATTTGTGGTAAGGATATACCTTTTATTTCGAATCCTTGGTCCTTAAATTTAAAACTAAGTGAATCTAGGTATGCAGGTGATTGTGTAGATTCGTTGAATACCCATATATCTTTATATACCGTATCAACTTTTGAAAATAGTCCGAAATCCAAATCAGGTCGAATTGCAAACTTAGTTGCATAATAATTTACTTCAATTGTCGTATCATTTCCTCTTCGGTCAGAAAAAGTAACAACTAACCTTGCATCTTGAGTCGGGTCCTGCACCCATGCTTTCCATGTTGTTGCAGCATCGTCACCGGGAACAAAATCTTTGTAAGAAAATCTGTAATTAAAGCTTAAAGTTGGGTCCATATTTATCAATGATAAATTGGAACGGTCTGCGTTCTGGGGGAAATCTTCTACAACAGGGTCACCCCGTCTTGTTGAATCATACCAAAGTGTTCCGCCACAATCCATCCACCATGTTGGATGGGGTGCCAAAGTGTCCGGTCTTTCGAGGTCTCCGAGTGCTACACTTGCCGGATGTCCGTAAGAATCATAGGGAGAAAAACCATAGGCGTATGCACAGAACGGGTCATTTGCCTTGATTTTATATACACCGTCCCCTGGTAATAAAAATTGTTTACATGCATAATGATGACCATTTATCAGAATAGAAAAAGGCATACCCGGGTCAGGTGAAAAGCTGTTTATTGATTTCCATACAAATTGCCCTCCCTGAACCTGTGCAAACATTAAATCATCAGGCATTGTGCTATCGTCATTAGTTCTGTACACTATGTTTATCCAATTGATTGGAAACCCTTTACCGCCTCCGATTCCCGGAGTGTTAAATATAATCTCTCTCTGGTATTGCTCTAATGGAGTCAGTACCATTTGAAAAGGGTCGCTGACTATATTGTCATCCGGCTGACTGGTGTTATATTGTGTTATTCCTATAGGTTTATCACCCGAAAATACAATAGGTCTTGATTGCCCATTATCGGCTCTCATATTCAGCCATGCATCATCCTTCAATCCTCCTCCGCCATACTTGATAAATCCAATTTTCTGACCATCTCTATAAATTGTAGTATTATTTTCTTTTGCGAATATTCTTATTATCGAATTTTTTAATCTTCCTGCAATAGGTGTATAATGATATTGTGTTCCCCATGTATTGGTTGGTAGCTCTGCCTCTATTAAATAGTTTTGGTATGCAGTGGTTTCAGGAACGTTAGCGTAATAATTTCCCGAATAGCAGGCAATAGGTTTTGTGGCAAACCAATGACTTCCGGTTAAATCCGATAAATGACCAAGACTTCCAAACATAAGTACATCGCCTTTGTATAAAGTCCAGGATGTTGTCTGTCCAAGTTTTTGACCACCTACAGTTTTTGTTGAATCTGTACCACCGACAGTAAATCTTACCCTTGTCTGGTCATAAGCCGCAACCACTTCAGTATATGAAGTATAATAATCTCCGAGAGTCAAGCCATCATCTCCTACATCAGCCCAGGACGATGTTATATATTCCTTTCCTAA
>JBEKWK010000062.1:0-11176 GCA_049513175.1 FCB group bacterium | reverse complement strand
CAGGTTCAGGGTTTGTATAACTCACATAGGTGCCTCAAATAACGAATCCCAGGGTATAGAATCCTACGATTACTTAGTTGCGGTTGACCTGTATCCGTAATGAGTTTATAAAGTTCATAAAGTTTGTAAAGTTAAAAGTATATAATAAAAATTTTTAAAATTAAGAAAACAAAAACCATGAAAAAATTTAAATTAATTTCCGGTATTTCAATAACATTACTATTATTTGTAATTACTACATTTAATAATTATGCCAATCCGGCAAAAGATTACTATGAACGAGGAGTTACAGACGGCGAATCCGGTAACTACTACCAGGCAATAGACGAATTGGATACAGCTATACAAATTGCACCTGATTATGCTGATGCCTATGCTATGAGAGGTCTTGCCAAGTATTACCTTGGGGCTTACCAGGATGCTATCGAAGATTTTAACAGCACTTTGAAATATAAACCGGATATGTATGAAAGCTATACAAAGCTTGCCCTTGCAAAAATGAACATTGGTGAATTTAAAGAAGCAATGGCAGATTGTAATACAGCTTTGGACAAAAGGCACAATTACAGTTATGGTTATTATTTAAGGGCAATGATTAAGGATAATATGAAAGATTCTTTAGGTGCAATAAATGACTTTAATGAATGTTTGAAAATATCTCCGAATTTTGTTGATGCAATATTCAACAGGGGTATAGTAAAGTATAAAATGAAAGATTATCCCAACGCAATTGCTGATTTCGATACTGCAATCAGTAAAAAGGAAGATTTTGCCGAAGCTCATTACTATAAAGGTGTAACTCAAAAAATACTACTTAATACCGTAGACGCCCTTGCAGAATTGGATGAAGCAATCAGGCTCAAACCGGATTTTTTGGATGCTTACATGGAGCGAAGCGATATTAAACAGAAAAGACAGGATTACGAAGGAGCTATGGATGACATTACAAAATGCCTGACTCTCAACCCGGAATATGCAATCGCTTACTACATGAAAGGTCTTACGGAATACGAACAGGAAGATTATAAAAATGCTTTTGCGGATTTCACAAAAGCAATCGAATTAAAAAAAGACATACCTGCCGCATTTTTTAACAGGGGTGTAATCAAAAGAATGTTCGAGGACAACAAAGGGGCAATTGCTGATTTAAACGAAGCTACAAAATTAAAACCCTCATACCCCGATGCATATTCTGAACGGGCACAGGCAAAAGATAAACTGAAAGATTATAAAGGTGCCGAAGAAGATTATAATACAGCTATTAAAATGAATCCTAATAATGCAGAATACCACTACCGGCTCGGACATTTGCGTTACGAAACCGGCGATAAAGAAGGAGCATGTATTGAATGGAATCTTGCAAAAGAACTTGGTTTCAAAGACCCATTCGATATGATTGAAACTAACTGTAAATAAACACGTAAGACTAAATAAAAAAGAAATTTAATAATGAAATTAATTATAAGAAAAAAGGAACCCAAAAGAATGAAAAAGATAGGAATAATAATCATTTTATTTATGATGGCAATTGGAATTACCAATGCTCAGGTAGGCATTTACCCAAGACTAATCTTTATAGACGGAATGACAAAGTCGGCGTATGTAAAAATATTCAACCATACAGACGAGCAAAAAGAAGTATTTCTCACCTATCAGTTCGTAATAGATAAATCGGATTCAAATGCAATGAAGATCAAAACACCGGTTGATTCTGCATTGGAAAAGAAATATACCTTAGACCCATACCTTAAATTATTTCCAAAAAGACTTACTTTAAAGGCAAATGCGGAAATGATGGTAAGATTTCTTGTAATGCATCCGAACGATTTACCTGACGGCACTTACATTACAAAATTGAAGGTAAGGTCTAAAAAATTGGACACACAAGTTGATACAACAAACGCAGATACCAAGAATCTTCATATTTCCATGGAGCTGGCATCAGAAATCGTAACACTCGTATGCTATCAAAAAGGGGAATTAACTACCAATGCTGAAATATCAAATATAGCTACCAGCGAAGACAGTACACATTTTAATATTAACCTTGGCATGAAACAATCCGGTAACTCTCCATTTTGGGGAAATTTAATTTGTGCCATAAACGATGCGGAAGGACATAATATTGATACTATATCTAATCCTTTCGCTCTTTATTGTGACCAAAACGAAAAAGTAAAGATTAAAAAGAGCAAGTTAACAGCCGGAAAGAAATACAAAGTTGCAATTACTATTGATACAAACAGGGATGCTGAAATCCCCGGTGAAAGAATAATTAAAAAAGAACCTATATATAAAAATATAGAATTTACCTATCCTGAAGGGATAGTAAATGTAGTTGACAAATGAGTTCAAAAAGTTCTAAAAGTATTTAAAGTAAAAAGCAAAAAATTTAAAGAAACTTTAAGAACATTTAAAACTGAAAATTGCCTTAGTGCAGATTTATAATTTAATTTTAGAATAAATGTTTATTCATCAAGAAAGGAAATAAAAATGGCGAAATCACAAATATACCCTGATAGCAAAGGATTAATAATAAAGATGGTTGCAGGCGTAGTATTTTTAGTGATATTATTATCAATTATATACACTAAAATGTATGCTATACCTGACCCACCGGCAACGTCACCGGAAGCACCCGACCAATCATCAAAAGTAATGATTCAGGAACGGGCAAGCGAATCTGATGATGTTGAACAATTACCCGGAGTTGACCAATTACCGAGCTTAGATGCAAAAGAATTAGCAAAGGCAGTAAGGTACCCTGAATGGGCAAAAGAAACAGGATTAGAAGGTCAGGTCATATTAAATGTACTGATTTCCAGTGAAGGTAAATTGAAAAGAATTGAGGTAATCAATTCAACAGATAAAGTATTTGAAAAACCCGCAATTTCAGCAGTGAAAAAGATAAAATTTGAACCGGGAAAAGCCAAAGGGAATCCCGTAGATGCATGGCTGGCTATCCCTATTGATTTTAAATTAGAAAAATAAAACTGCTGAGTCTAAATTAACAGAATTGTTTGCAGCCGAACTTTTGAATTGATATGGTTTTAAGTTCAGATAAGAGAGGAGTGCAAACTTTTTGTTTACCTGAGAATATTTTAATCCTGATAAATAAATATGATTATTAATTTAATTAATGAATAAACTTTGAAAAAAATTTACTTATATATTTTAATAATTCCTTTCCTTCTGGTAATTGAATCTTTTACCGGGTTTTCTTTATTTTCCAAAACCGTAAAAGATACTGTCGAAGATGAACATGGAATTTATTTATTCAGATATGACAAAGTAGTAAAAACTAATGTAGATGTAATCTTTTCAGGAGATTCAATTTATATACCGGTTCAAACTATATTATCCCGACTTTCCATAGACAATTTATATAATCCCAAAATTCAAAAAATCTCCGGATATTTCATATCTACTGATTCAACTTACAATATAGATTTTAACACAAATACCGCTTCTTATAATAAAAATAAAGTTAGTTTCACAAAAGAAGACTATAAACAAACTGAATTAGAAATATATATGAAGCCATTTATTTTAGAAAAGTTATTTAATTTGAAAATTAAAATTTACCCGAACGATTTGGAAATTAATTTAACATCTAATATTGAACTTCCGGTATTAAAGAACTTTAATAGAAATAGTTCATACGAAAATATGGATATGTATAGCCCTAATTTTAAATATTCTCCTCTAATGTATGATAGAAACAGAAGCTGGCTTAATGGCGCTATGTTACATTATATGGTAGGTGCAACACAGGATTTTACAACACATTTCAGAAATTACTCATATAATTTTAATTTAGGACTTGAAGTACTGGGTGGCGATTTGCAAACTAATATTTTGGGAGGTTATGATGAAAGAACAAATACCAATCAATCTTCAAAATTTTTGAAATGGAGATATTTTTTCGGTGATAATCCTTATTTAACCCAAATAACACTCGGTAATTCACCTGGTATAAGTAATACCGGTCCTCATATAATTCAAACAACATACAATGGAATTCAAGTGTCTAATGATATAGTAACCAAAAGCACTTATTTTACAAATATTATTATTGATGATAAAATAGACCCCGATTGGGAAGTGGAATTGTGGATAAATAAAAGACTTTATGAGCATAAAAAACCTGACCTATTAGGTTATTACAGATTCGAAATACCTATTCAATACGGTAATAACGATGTTGAAGTAAGATATTATGGTCCCAAAGGTGAATTTATAACAAAAAAAGATATTATCAGTATACCCGGTTCGCTATTAAAGCCCGGAGAAATCAGGTACCTGGTAGGATATGGAATAGACCCTAGATCAGGCTCAAATATTTATTCAAGCAGATTAGGTACCGGTTTTACAAGCTGGCTTACTAATTCAATTTCTGTAGAAAAGGATGTCATTAATAATAAACCTAAAATACAGGAACATTTATATGCGAGATTATATGAGACTACAAACATGGATTTTGATTTTGACCCGACAAACTCATTTAAAGCATCTTTGCTTTCAACTAATTATACTGGCATATCATATACATTGGCATATACGAAATTTTTACCAAATGAGTATGGTACCATGCCTGCTTTGAATTCTATAGACGCAACATTAGGGTATAATCAATTATTTTCTCTTCCTCTTTCTACGACAATGCAATTGCAAAGACAGCAGTTAGATGATTCAAGAGCTTATACAATGACCACAAATATTTACGCTAACATTTCCAGGTATAGCATTATCGAAAATTACAGGGCAACAGTTAATGAACAAAACAAAAGATTTGAAAATTTTTATCATACCCTCGGTACAGAGCTTTCTGTCAGAACTGATAGAATGCCTCCGCTATTATTTTTATTTGATAACAGCAGACTTAGGATTACCTCCGATTACGAGATTAGCACAGGCAGAATAAATGATATAAATTTTAACATGGATAAAATGATGTTTGGAATCGCACAGCTCACTTTAGGTACCGGATATAATTTTTTCATTAAGCAGCCGTTTTTTAATTTAAATCTTGTAATTAATTTCAGTAAACTAAGAACTTCATCTTACTCTAATTATAATCCAAGCTATGGAAACGCTACTCAAACTTTAGAAGGAATACTGGGTTTCGATTCTTATCAGAGAAAAATACTCTTTACAAATCCCGGTAATCAATCAGCTAACAGTACAGGTGCTACAACCATGAGATTCTTTATAGATGAAAACGGCGATGGAGTATATAATAAAGACGAATTTGTCATACCAGGCGTTAACTATTCCATAAGTTACGGTGTTCAATTTGATGATGATAAAGCATCAATTAAACATATATTAGATTTGCCTGCATATGGAAGATATAACATAAAAGTAAATCAGGAATCTTTCAAAAACCCCCTTTGGATGCCTAAAACAACTGAATTTTCTTTCATAGCTGACCCTAACAGCTTCAAACCAATTGATGTTCCCTGCTATACGGCAGGAATTATTGAAGGCTCTGTTTTAAAAGTATATGGTAAACATAAAATAGCACAATCAGGTATCAAAATTCATGTTCTCAGCGAGGATAAAAGCTGGAGTACAGAAATTCCTGTTTATTCAGACGGTAACTTTTATTATATGGGTATTCCTCCCGGCAACTATACCGCTTATGTAGATTCCATTCAATTGGATATATTAAACCTATATTCTTCTCCGGAATCAATCACATTCACTATAAAGAAAAATTTATCGGGTGATGAATATAGTAACCTCAATTTTGAATTAACATCAAAAATCGGTACAACGACCGCAGGAAACAAGAACCCTGACAAGCAGGATGTTGCCGCTGTTCCAGAAGGAAACACGCAGAAAAAAGAAATAACAGTCGAAGGGACGCGTCCCGAAACAAAAGATTCAACAATTACATTGAAAAAAAATGATAAAAATTCAATAAAACAAAAATTCACGGATTTATTTGGGAAAGATACTGTTTCCAAAGAAATGCCAAAAAATGAATATAATATAGTGTTTCCAAAACAGGTTACATTCCTGTCTGTAACTATACAGCGACAGCTCGATAAAGTCGCAGAATATTTGAATGCAAACCCCAAAACCAAATTAAATATTAAATCATATAATGACGATGCTTTACCAAAAGAAGAAAATCAACGTATTTTAGACAAAAGGTCAAATGAAATACGAACATACCTTACAGTACGCAAGGGCATCAGTAAAAGCAGGATTAAAGCTTTAGATAATATAGCAGACACCTCTAAAAAGAAAAATAATACAGTTGAATTGCAAGTCAGTGATTGAACAAAACATACCGTATAAACACATTTTTCACAAAATAAAATAATGAACCTCTTTTAAAGTTTATAAAGTTTGTAAAGTTTTTTAAACTTTTTTTGCTATTTACTTTATGAACTTTTTACTTTATGAACTTTATGAACTCAAGAGGAGTTAAAATATTCTTTTACTTTGATTAATTACACCTTTACCATTCTTTTCAAGAAGCGACTTTTATTTTATATTGAGCATATTATTACTTTTTTGTAATCTTTATGTGTGTAAAAACCGAATACTTGCCACTTTCAAGTTCATGTTGTATATTTGTTCAAATATTTTGAAACCTTTTTAAGGTTTTCGTGTTATTACATATTGAGTACGTATGTAATAATTGGGGATTAATTAAATGAACTAAATCCCCATTATCTCCATATAAAATGGAGGGGAGAAAATAGATTAAAATCTATTAATCCCCTCTATGTTTTATATATAATATAAGTTAAGATAGATTATAAAATTTGTAAAATAAATTTACTTTAATTTCAAATTGATAATTAGTAATTGTTCTATAAATCCCTTGGGGGGGACATGAGATCTAATCTACATTTTCGTTTTGAGTCGCGACTCTACATTATTTTTGTCTTTTTTCTTTTCTTAACTTTTAATACTCACACCAGCTTCTCCGTAGTCAGCATTATTCCAACTGATACAACTCAGTCGGATATATTTAATGCTTATAAATTTGCATTATATTCATCGTATGTTGATTACCGCCTTACCGGTGCGAGTGTTGACAGTGTATTATTTCCAAAGTATGGGGAATTCTCTGTTTACCTTGCCAAAACAGGAGCCAATAAAGGATGTTTTATTTTTCCGGATGCTGTGCCATCTTCTTATTCAACTGTTAGCAATTCCCAGGTCAACAGCTACGATTGGCAAAGCTCGGAGCATTATTCCATTCAATTCAAACTTAACACCAGGAATATTGCAATTTTCCGAAGTAAAATTTTAATGAACAATAAGACAGTATCATGGGAATCAATATATTTCAAAAATTTATTTGATACGTATTTTTATAATAATATGTATTATTACACAAATGAAGATGATATTGATACTAACGGAATATCTACATCTGCCCAACTTTTGCTTATACCATCGTTCACCCCCAATGGTACTGATAATAAATTATTTATTGACAGCGTTTTTGCGATTACGCCTAATTTAAAAACTCAGCTCGATGCTTTCCTTGCAAGAGGCGGAGTAATTTATGCTGAGGGCAATTCGGTTTATTTTATAGAGAAACTCGGCTACCTGTCACAAAATTCAGTTAACTTTAACAATTCGATTTCTCCTGACCCCAAAACAAATCTAATAAAAGTAAATTTTACAAATTCCAAAAATCCGATTGCATTAACACAAAATTCGGTTGGCAATGAACTTTATGCCGATGCTATACCGACAGTAAAAGCCACGGGAGCAGACATTATAGCAAGTTTAGATAACGGCAATCCCGTTACTTTTATTCTATCCGGGCAGAATGCAAACGGTGGAATGATAATATGCAATACCGGTTTGCCAACCATCGGAGGATTGAACTATATACAAAAAGGCTCTACCTTTGCCGAAAACAGGCAAATAGTCTGGTCATTGAATGCTATATTAACCGCCTTTGCTAAAAACATTGATGTTACAAGGTCAATCTATAATGATTTACCCAGTGAAATAACAGCAGGTAAAAATGCTGTTTCATATGATGCGATTGATACCTTTGAAGTAAGAATTAAATTAAGAAATTTAACGGATACACCGATTAATAATATTCAGATACAAGAGTACATCAGGGATTATTTCCAATTCACAGATTTGCAGGAGACTGGTGTAAATTATAACATAAACGGAAGTACATTGACAATTTCAGGCATCAACCTTCAGCCGATGACCGAAAGAGTGATTACTTACCGCCTTCAGACTCCCGACCCGACCAATCCAATTCATGCTAAAGTTGATAATTATATCTCATGGGCAAACTTTATTTATGCATCCTATGGCGTAATTAGTTATACTGACCAAACCGGAAATAATATGTTCGTGAAATACAGAGATTACGCCGATTTGATGTTTTCCGCTCAGCTCGCTGCTGATGCCGATTTGAACTGGAAGAATTTCCTCGGCTTGTATTACCAGCCTTTCAAAGTTTTCATGATAATGGAAAACAAAGAAAGAACTCCGGCTATGGAAACCAAGTATGTACAATATATTCCAAAAGATGTACCATTCTATTGGACAGACAACACTTTAAATATTCCTATATTAACTACACCGGGAGGAAAATTCGTTGATGTGTTAAAAGGCAGTGATAATGAAGGAACTCCCGAATTTGATATGGACGGTGACGGACATCCCGACGTATGGCTGGATACCGCTTCGATTTATCCGAAAGGATATACAATCGAGGAGGACAGCGTTTATTGGCTGAACCCATGGGAGCATTTGAGAAATGGCGATACAACTTACTACGAGGATATTAATCACGATGGTATAAGAGCCCAGGATTTGAATGGAGACGGCATCGTTGATGTAGAAGCTCCCGGCGATAAAATCAGGGTTTGGAAGGTAACATGGAATATCGGGCAAGTAAACGGGCATGATTATTTCGACCCTTATTGTTATTATGAAATTTGGGTTGACCCGCCTGATTTGGTTCCTATGGCAGCAGGTATAGGATATGCAAAAGGGATTTGTGATTCAATTCCGGGAATGTTTTATCCTTATGCTAAAAATATTAATATGGCAAACCTGAATGATAAGCGTTGGGAGAACTGGATGGAAAAAGACCCGGGCGGCAATGTCATCTGGAAGCAATTAATCTGGCAAAAAATTAATAATTACGAAGGTTTCACTTTCATAGACACACTTAAAGAAAATTATAAGCTAAGACCTACTGACAGATGTTCCGGTACTGTACCACAGCCTCACAGGGAATTTATTGCAGTCTTATCTTTAGGAGGCGAAGAGATTGATATGACACATCCGACTCCATCACAATCTCTATATTCAAATCTGAAATACAAAACGATATTCAATGAATCGAAGACTACACCGATAAGAACGACATATTCTTATTATGCTCCTTTGCCTAATCCATTGCAGTTTGAATACCTGACTAACAATTTCCAGATTACGGATAATAACGGTCAGCCCTTGAAATATCTGCCGAAATACGGAACCGCGAATTTAACTTTCAATGTGGATGCTTCTACTGAATATTCTTATTATTGGATTCGAAATGCAGGACGTGATGTTGATTATAACGACCCGTCTCTTGCTATTGATGGCATTGATAGTCTTGGTGATGGAGTATTCGGATACATGCTTTATGATATTCCCAAAGGTTTTGGAGGATATAGTATTACTCTCCCAAAGAAACCGGACGGAACTTATGATACTGATGCTATCCTCGAAGTTGACGGACATAAATTTGAAAAATGGATTGAGAATCCTCATACCGGTGACAGCGTAATAATAATGGAAGACCAGTTTACTTATCATGTATATATACCGCAGCTTTTAATACCGCCAGCTCTTGACGATGATAACCACGATGGTATAGATGATTGGATTGACGACCGGGGCGACCGTTTCCACTCTCCTTCGGGATATTTGCACGACCCTTTCATGCTTGGTAATGGTGAGAGTTATCCTGCAGGAAGTCCTAATGTATTTCCTCATGACGATGATATTTATGGTCATGTTGATTCAGGATGGAGTGCTGGTGCTGATGGAACTTACGGCGATGACTTCTTCGAAGATTTAGGAAAAGTACATTTCAAAATTCATGCAATATATAATGGGGCAGGCAAAGAAGGTCCTGTTGATATAAGCCTCGGAGGCTGGCTCGTTGTCGAGGAAATATTCGGCGGAAGCCCATGGGTGATTTTCTCTCATGTTCTTTCCGGTTTCGCACAAGGTATAGATTACAGGCTTTCATCTTCACCTAATCCTTCAGTTGTAAAATTCGGGACTGATACAACATATATTAAACATCTGATATACGATAATAATGAGCCTCATGATTTCAACAGCGATTTCGACCCGTACCATGTTTCATTCGGATATGGAGAAAGCACGGTTAGTACTATAGTCGGCGGTAAAGACCCGTGCAGTCTGATTGACCCTGCAATAAATACTACTTCAATAATTGACCCGAGCAGAAATCAATATAAAATAACTTTGGTGCCTGCCGCAGATACTACAAATCCCGATTTGGCGGGCTATCCCAAACAAATGAACGGTAGTTTCGTCGAAATAAAAATAGAAGCCATGAACGGCACAGACGATAATTGGCAGAATACTACTATCACTCCAATTATACCACCAGGATTAGGGAACACAAAAGTCATCATGAATTATGTCGCTTATCCCCGTCCTCTCGTACCGGCACAAGTTGACCCGGTAACAGGAAAAATCACGCATACAGGAGACCAGTTAGGCTCTTTCAAGACAGGATGGCGATTCAACCAACCCGAGGGAGAAGTTTTAGTTAAAATGGGAAATACTTTGAACCTCCTTCAACCTTCAAGAAGAGCATATTTTATTTATCTCGTCAGCATTGACCCAACCCTTCCCTATGGGGTTTATCAAATTGATTTTGCCATGTCAGGTAACAGGATTCACTACGACGGAACCGATGAAGGGAATCTGAATTGGGATGTTCCTTCAGCTTTATTCAGCATTACAGGCAGAGACAATTCAGGAAATATTACAAGTTATCAGAAAGTCGTTATCGGAACAGGTAGCCTGCAAAATATAAAAGTAAAAGAAACTCCAAATTTCAAAGGTCTGCAAAATGTCAAGTGGTCAACACAAGATATTAATTATGCTAATTTTGATACTTTGCAAAACAAACTTC
>JBEKWK010000061.1:0-11182 GCA_049513175.1 FCB group bacterium | reverse complement strand
AATTCTGCTGACGTATATAATGCCGCAAAGGAAAAAGCCGGGCATAAGCCGATTATTGTGATTAATACTCATTATCACAGCGACCATACAAATGGGAATACATATTATACCGGCAGTAAGATTTATATCGGGGGTTACGACATAGACTTTCTAAAAAATGAGCTGAAACCCGATAATATGCCCACTGATTTCGTAAAGGACAGCCTTGTACTGAATCTCGGTAATGAAACTGTTATAATGTACGATATGGGACAGGCTCATACAACCAACGATATGGTGGTTTACCTGAAAAACCGTAAAGTGTTGTTTACAGGAGACCTTGTATTTAACAAGATTAATCCTGTGTTGAAGAAAGCGAGTGGGGCGGATGTTGATAAATGGATGGATGTACTTGATAAAATTCTTATTAAGTTCGATATTGTAAAAGTAGTACCGGGGCACGGAATGATAGGTGGACAGGAGATTTTAGTTGCAATGGAGCAATATTTTGCCGATATGAAAGATGCCGCTGCACATCCTGAAATGGAAGAAGCAGTAAAAACAAAATATTCAAACTGGCAGGCAGTTCCCACAATGTCTTCACCGGGTGCAACGATTGATTATATAAAAGGGAAATAAAATTAAAATGAGCATATAATTCCATTGGTTGTTACAAAGACAAGATAGAAACAACCTCCACCCCCTTAATCCCCCGCCAGCGGGGGACAAATTTTACTTATAACTTTTAATTTCTTACTAATAACCAACAACTATCAACTAACAACTGTTTAATTTACTTTCAGAACTTTTCTAAGTTCCACTCTCCTGCATCTTTTGCGCCAAATTTGTATATCCTCACCGTCGCCTTGTTCGAGAAGCTCGGATTTGCCGGCAGAATGACCTTCTAATAACTTTGCGGGAACACCCCGCTGAACTAATTGTTCAATTATAAAATCCACGCGTCGCTTGCCTAATTGCTTGTTATATTCAACTGAGGCGACATCGTCGGTATGCCCGACAAATGTGATGCGTTCTATTAGTTCCTGCGATTGCTTAATATTGTCGGCAAGCACGTCAAGTTCTTTTTCCCAATACTCATTAGTTTCCACGCCGTTGCTGTCGAGAATGTACTGGTACGGGCTATTCCATTTATCCGTGGGGAAATTAATTCTCAAAGTCAATTCTTCCGGTATATATATATCCTTGTTCACACGTGTAACGGTGTCTGTGGGACCGATTCTGAGTGAGAACATAGTGTAAAAGAGATTTCTTGCCTGTGCTAAAATCTGGTATTCTTTGTTTTTATCCAGCTTAATGTTGTATTTTCCGTTATTATCGGTTTTAGTATCTTTTGTGGTTCCGTTTTCCGGTATTTCCTTCACTGAAACATCTGCATTCGGAACAGGCTCCTTTGTATGTTGGTTGTAAACATGCCCCTCGAGAGTAAAATCGGGAATAACAGTGGGCGTTTCGATTTTCTTTTCTTTTGCATCGGGAACTTTTATAACTTCATGCTTCTTGATAGCAATAGGCTCATTCTTAATATTGACTACTTTTCTCCTTACAAAAATATCAAACCCACCTTGACGTAAAATTAAGTTATTAGCATTACCGGCATCCTGGTTCGAGCTGTAATATAGCAGTGAATCTATATCTACGCCGGATGTTGGGAAAATTTCATCTGCTTTGGTATTCAATGGTGTACCGAAGTTTTTTGCCTCTCCGAAGAAATCCCGGGTATTCTTCAATGCCTCGAAATCATGATTACGTGCGGCAACCCAGAAAGCAGGAGAAATGTCCGACCAGAATATGTCATAACCACCGACTGTCTCATGCCCGGAAGAAGAGAACAGCAGCTTTTTGCCGTCTTTGGTAACGAATGGAGTTATTTCATCGCATCGGGAATTAATATTATCGCCGCAGTTAATGGGAGTACTCCATTCGCCATCAGCCTGCTTAACGGAAAACCATATATCAGTTCCTTTGGAGTCCATTAATTTATCCGAAGCAAAAAACAGGACATTGCCATCCGGCGAAAGAGCTGGCTGTGACTTCCAGACAACAGGATGTTCGTTAACTGCATCGCTCAAAGGCTTGACATCCGACAGTACATTTCCATTAAGCTTTCCGGAATAAATTTTGGAAAAGCCGGGAATATCCTCCGAAAGTGCGGCGGCAAAGAAGGCATCATTGTTTCTGAAAAAGAATGACCCCACACTTCCTTCGAGAGGAATGCCGATTCCCGATTCCATAGAGCCAAGGTTAGCCTCCAGCATACGCACAAGCATTGTCTTTTGCTGACCCTCGTCATTAAAAGTAAGAGCAGCATGGCTTGGCGAAAGGAAGGACAGGCACCATTCATCATTTGGGGAATTGATTTGCTTAACAGGCTCGAAGACATAATAATCTTTTAAATTTTTTGTAACTTCGGAAGATGTATCATAAGGAACGCCTGTCCATTGTCCTGCAGAGCAGTTCTGCTTAACGACGGGACATACAAACTTCAGGGATTCGGTTCTTGTTGAACCGCACCCGTAAAATAGAGCTGAAATTAAGAATATGACTTTTAGAAGGTATTTTCCGGACATATTTTTTTTCATTATATTTTATATAAATAATTTTTTTATACTACACATTGTTGCTCAAATAAGTGTCATTCTTATTTATTTGAATAATAATAAAGAAATATTTATTACATTAACAATATATAGTCCCTTTTAAATCAAAAAAAATTAAATTGCAATTTACATAAAAATTATATTGCAAATAATGCTTTTTCTTTAATTCACAAAATTTTTAGTTTTATTATAAAATTTATGGCATATTTTAGCCCGGAAATCGAAAAAATTTGACAAATAAAGGTTAAAAAATGAAAAAATTTTAATGAACCTAAAAATATTTTTAAAAAGTTAAAAATATTTCTTGCATTTTAAAAAAATATTTTGTAGTTTACAATCGTTAGTTCACTATTTAATAAATTAATTTTATTAAAAATGCCGGGTAAGCGGCAGTGGGTGAGAGTCCCACAAAGTAAAATAAACTTTTTCATAATAAGGAGCCCCTGAATAAGGGGCTTTTTATTTTACTATACAACGATGTAAATTTTATAAATATTAACTAATCTTTTACAAATATCTTCTGAAATGTGCCTATTCTTATAAAATATATTCCAACAGGAAATGAGCTAATGTCAATTTCAGTTTTGCTTTTGTTTATTTCACCTTTATATAATCTTACTCCCATTAGAGTGTAAATTTCTATTACTCCGATAATATTATCGTTATCAGTATTTATAAATATTTTGTCATTTGCAGGATTTGGAATTAAAGTGAAAGATTTTGTATTGAAAGATTCATTTACACCAACGAAAAATGTATATGCTGCCGATAAGGGGGATGTACACCCGTTTAATGTAACCTGTACAGTATACTTTCCGTTCAATAATGCTGTAAATTTTTTTCCTGTAGCACCGGGAATTAAAACACCGTTTTTGAACCATTGATTCCCCTGGTCGGCACTGGATATAAGTGTATCCCAATCTTGTATAATCTTTGGTGTTGGTGGAATTGGATTTATAGTTACATTTATTGAACTTGAATCTGTTTGATTAATTGAAGTGTTTTCTTTAATTAAAACAAGATTTCCCATACCTGCATTTCTCCATGAAACCACTACAGCAGAGCTATCGGCTGTACCTACAATTGAACCGTTGCTTACTTCCCATTTGATTGATACATTTTTTTCAGGAATTGCAGTATATTTTAAAGTATCATTTTCACAAGTAGATTGAGAGCCGGTAATAGTCAAATCAAAATATGAGTAAGTAAAATCAAATTCATCCGAAAAAGGTGATGGACAGCCGTTTAAAATTACACGGACTGAATATTTTCCATTATCAGTTGGATTGAAAGAATTACCTGTTGCTCCGGGTATTAATACGCCGTCCTTATACCATTGGTAGCCCTGTGCGGAATTGCAAATTAGAGCATTACCAATCCTTCTTATTTTCGGTTTGGGAGGCAATTCCTTTATTATTATTGTAACAGATGCAGAATCTTTTTTTCCTATTGTTGAATTTTCTTTGATTAATACTACATCACCAATCCCAGAAGTATCCCAAAGCACTTGTAAAGTCAAACCATTATTTGAACCGATAATGGTGCCGTTATCTACTCTCCATGTTTCAGTTACATTTTTTTCACTAACCGTAGAATAATATGCTGTATCATTTTGACAGACTGTATTTGTGCCGTGAATGGTCAGATTAAAATAATCTGATAGATAGTCATAAGGATCAGAAAAAGGAGATTTGCAGCTTTTTAATGTTACCTGGACAGTATATAATCCATGTTGTGTAACATAAATAAAATTATCTGTTTTACCTGCAAGCGGAACGCCGTCTTTAAACCATTGATTACCTGTTGGGGCACTCGAGGTTAGTTTTGTGACATCAGCAGTAATTGTCGGTTTTGGGGGCAAATCATTTATTGCAACAAAAAGTCCGGAAGAATCTTTTTTGCCTGCCGCAATGTTTTCCTTTATTAATTTTATATATCCTAATCCTACGGTATCCCATAATATTTTCACGGTAGAATCATTAATAAATCCAATAGTACTACCGTTATTTACTATCCATCTGGTTGTTGCGTTTTTTTGAAAAGGATTAGTGTATAATACGGAATCATGTACACAAACTGTATCGGGACCGGATATTGTACAAACCAGGTTAATTCCCCTGACAGTTACACTAAATGTGGTTGAGACAGTATCTACGCCGTTACTGACTCTTAAAGTTATATTTGCCACGCCGGATAATAGTTTTGTAGGGTCAATAATCATCGAAAGCTCTGAACAATTATTAGTGATTTTCATACTATCCGTTGGCAACATAGCAGGATTATCGGAATTTAAAGTGAATTGCAAGACTGTACGGTCTACTGCCTGTACAGGCAGATTAATAGTATCAGTCATAGTCTGTTCCATGACAATATCATTGATTTTAGAAATTGATAAGGGAATTAAATCTTTCAGTGAAGCTTTATAAATACCATTCAAAGTTCCTGCAAAAATCAAACTATCTTTTATAGTAAGGCAAAATATTGTAACATCTGATAAACCATTATTTATTGCTGCCCAACTGTTACCGTTGTCAGTTGACAGGAAAACACCTCCGCCATCGCCTTCTGTGCCGGCAAAAATATTACTGCCATTTGAAGTAATACATAAAATGAATCTATTTGTCAGACCATTATTTACCTCTGTCCAAAAGCCGCCGTTATCCGTAGATTTGAAAATCCCACCCGAATAAATACCGGAATATATACCACTGCAACTAACTGACATACAGCTTACTAAAAATTGAGTAGTTATTCCATTGCTGGCACTGGACCAGTTATTTCCATTATTAGTTGACTTATATACCAGGATACTGCCCGTAAAAATATTTGAATCTTTAATTGCAAGACAGTTTATATGAATATCTGCTCCCAAACCATTGTTAATTTGAGTCCAGGTTGTTCCGTCATTAGTTGATAAAAATACACCATCGGCGGTGCCGGCAAATATGTTATTGCCTTTTAGAGCTATACCATCTATATCTGAACTTGTAAAACCGTCATTTACTTCTGTCCATGAAGCCCCGTTATTTGTGGATAAATACATTCCGTTGTCTTCGGAACCCGCAAAGACATAATTGTTTTTAATGCAAAGTTGGTCAACAGTATCAGCACCACCTTTGTTAACCGCTGTCCATGTAGCTCCGTTGCTCGTAGATAAATACACCCCGCCTCCCCAGGTACCTGCGAAAATGTTTGTATCTTGTACTGCTAACGCTCTCACTTCTTTAGTATCCAGACCATTAATGCATTTTACCCATTGTGAGTAAGATTGGAAGGGACTAAAGACAATTATAAACAAATAAAGATAAATATAGTATTTTAATGTTTTCATAAATTCCTCAAATATTATTTTGCAATAACAATATAGAATGAATTTTGTTACAAAAATATTTTAAATATAATTATTTTTATGATAAAAAAGTTAAATAATTTTATTTATTTAATTCTTTACAAATATTTTTCTGTATTCTCCGATTTTTACTAAATAAATCCCTACAGGAAATGTTCTAATGTCAATCTCTGCTTTGCTATCGTCAAATGCTCCATAATATAGTCTTATACCCAATAGCGAGTAAATTTCGATTGTTCCTATAACATTCGCGTTATTTGTACTAATATATATTTTATCATTTGCCGGATTCGGTATAATAGTAAATTGATTTTTGTAATTTTCTTCTTCTACTCCCGCAACAAAATTATATTCAGTTGATGGTGGAGATGAACAGCCGTCTAAAGTAACTACTACTGAATATTTGGCGTTTACTAATGTTGTGTATGTATTTTCCGTTGCTCCGGGTATTATCTTGCCGTTTCTGTACCATTGATTACCTTCTGCAGCACTGGAGGTAAGTGTGTTGTGTTTCTTTGTTACCGTTGGCTTAGGTGGATGAACATATATTGTTACAGGTATTGAATCGGTTTCTTTTTTTCTAATAGATTTGTTTTCTTTTTGTAAAATTACATTACCGAATCCGATATTTTCCCAAAGCACTTTTAATGCTGAACTGTCATTGGAACCAATAATAGTCCCGTTATTAACATTCCAACTTATAGTAACATTTGTTTCTTTTGGTGTATCATATTTTAAAGTATCATTTTGACAGGCTGATTGTGAGCCCGTAATAGTTAAATCAAATAGAGAATAAATAAAATCAAATTCATCTGAAAAAGGTGAGGGACATCCGTTTAAAGTAACACGGACCGAATATTTACCGTTGACTGTCGCATTTAGTGTACTACCCTTAGCTCCGTTTATCAATATTCCATCTTTGTACCATTGGTTGCCTTGATAAGAACTGGAAATAAGCGTATTAAAGACTTTTCTTACTTTCGGTTTGGGAGGTAATTCTTTAATTGAAATCGTAATGGTAGCAGAATCTTTTTTTCCTAAGGATGTATTTTCTTTGATTAATACAACATCGCCTATCCCTGCTGTATCCCACAGCACTTTTAAGGTTGTGTCAGAATTTGAACCTAAAATAATACCGTTATCAACCCTCCATGTTTCCGTTACATTTTTTTCGGATAGAGCAGTATAAATTATAGTATCATTCTGACATACTTCATCTAAGCCTGTAATTGTAAAATCAAAATCTCCGGTGTAAGTAAAATCTAATGCATCAGATAATGGTGATTGACAGCCGTTAATTGTAACCTGTACCTTATATTTTCCGTCTTGTGTTGCACTGAAGCTATAACCTGTAGCTCCTGTAATCGGGTTATCGTTTCTATACCATTGATTCCCTTCTGCCGAACTTGATGTAAGTATATTAATATCCTTTGTTATTGTTGGTTTTGCAGGTATTTCATTTATTGTTATTAATTTTGATGAAGAGTCTTTTCTCCCTAATAAATTTTGCTTTTTTAAAACAAGATTTCCTGTTCCGGCTAAAGCCCAAATTACTTTTACAATTGAATCATTATTAAGTCCAATAATATTGCCATTATTTGCTCTCCAGCTTATGGTAATCGAATTTTCTTTTGTTGTGCTGTATATAAGAGTATCATTTTGACAAGTTGTATCTATACCTGTTATTGACAATGTGAAATCCGTATTAGTAAGTATAAAATTAAAACCATCTGAAAAAGGTGACGGACAGCCGTTTAATGTTACCTGTACTGTGTATGTTCCGTTATCTGTAGCCGCGAATGTATTATTTGTGGCGCCCGATATTAGATTGCCGTCCTGAAACCATTGATTTCCTTGTGAGGCACTCGAAATTAGAGTATTGACATTCTTCGTAATTGATGGTTTTGGTGGAATTGGGTTTATGGTAATTGATTTTGTGACAGAATCTTTTTTTCCTAATACATTTTGTTTTTTTAAAACAAGCGTACCTGTTCCCGATTGATTCCAAAGTACTTTTACAGTAGAATCATTACTTGGACCGATAATATTGCCTTGAACAACTCTCCAAGTAATAGTAACATATTTTTCTTTAACAGTATTGTAATTTAAAGTATCATTTTGACAATTTGTATCTGAACCGGTAATAGTAAAATCAAAAGTATTTTTTAGGACTATTACTTTAAAGGTAGTTGAAACTGTATCCCCTCCTTTATAGACCTTGACCGTTATGTTAGCTTCACCGTATTGTCCGTACACAGGTGAAATAGTCATTAATTGCCCATCACAATGATTAATTATTTTCAGGCTGTCAACAGGTAATAAAGATGTATTATCTGAACTGACGGCAAACTGAAGTATTTTTGAATTACTTGCTGTAATAGGAAGGGTTATTTGCACACTCGTGTCCTGTGCCATTATAATGTCGTTAATTGTGCCTATTGAAAATGTGATTATAGAATTCAAATTTGCTTTATATGCACCACTACCTGTACCTGCAAAAATAATGCTGTCTTTAATGACGAGAGAGAATACCTCCCAATCCGTCAAACCATTATTAATTTGTGTCCAACTGTTGCCGGAATTTGTTGATAAGAATGCTCCTCTTTCAATAGAACCTGCATAAATATTGCTGCCGTCTTGAACCATGCTGAACATCCATTTATCCCATGGATCCGTCAAACCATTATTAATTTGTGTCCAAGTACTACCGTTATCTGTTGATTTGAATGCACCATATGGGGAAGTAGCGGCATAAAGATTATTACAACTTATTGCAAGTGCTTGTACCCCGCAATTTGTTACTCCAAGATAACCCTTATTCCAATTGTTACCATTATTTGTAGATGAAAAAATGCAATCAATTGAACCAACAAAAATAACTGTATCATATAAAGCAAAACAATATACACCATTTGTATCATAACCTAAGCCGTTATTATTTTGTGTCCAAATATTTCCGTTATTTGTGGATTTATAAATTCCATGATGTACTGTTCCAATGAAAATATTAGTATCTTTTACAAACATTGAACAAATAGTATCAACAGCACTATTAAGAAAAGTCCATGAAGCACCATAGTTTGTTGATAAATATATTCCTTCCTGATTGCCCACATAAATATTACTGTCTTTTACTGCAAAGTAAGGTCTGCTTCCCGGAATTCCATTAGTATCGAGGGTCCAGGTCCCACCATTGTTTGTTGATAAATAAACCCCTGCATTGGTACCTGCTAAAATATTATTTCCTGTTATTGCAAAAGCACGCAAACTAGGATAAGTAGGAAGTCCATTACTGCATTTTGTCCACTGGCTGTAGGAATTAGCAAAGCATAAACAAAAAATAAAAATAATAAGTAGAATCTTCTTCATAAAATAATTCCTTAAATTTATTTAATTCTTCACAAATATTTTTCTATATTCTCCGATTTTAACTAAATAAATTCCTATAGGTAATGTGCTAATGTCTATTTCAGACCTGTTATTTAGTTCCACAATGCAAAAAACTTTTATACCCATTAGATTATAAATTTCTATAATTCCATGTGTTACTTTATTGTTTGAAACAATGCTCAATGTGCTTTCTGCGGGATTGGGGTAAATAGAGATTGTGTTATTTAAATTGAAATCATCAATTTTAGAAGGCTTATTCACAGTAACTTTAAATGTGGTAAAAACAGAGTCACTGCCACTTTTAAATATGAGTGTAATATTTGCCTCTCCGGATTTTCTTTTAACCGGTGTGATAATCATAAAATTAGAAGTATCAGTTATTGTTACTTTCAAACTGTCTGGCGGTAGTAAAGCCGTATTGTCGGAATTGATATTAAATTTCAAAATTTTAGGATTAGTGACAATTAATGGGAGATTTATCGTAATACTTGTGTCATGATTCAAAACCACATCATTAATTTTGCCAAGAGATAAAGAAATAAAATTATGTATATCTGCTCTGAAAATGGCTCCATTACCTGTACAGGCAAAGATATATTTGTCGTTAATAGCAAGGCTGATTATTATATACACCTGGGGAATATCGCCTCTAATATCTTGCCAAATTTGTCCGTTATTTGTTGATAAAAAGAGATTTTTATAAGTACCGGTAATAATATTTTCATCTTTGATTCCAAAACAATATGTTGAGTCAGATGATGATTTAACGCAATACCAATTGTTCCCATTGTCTGATGATGAATATATACCATATGCTCCTATTCCGGCAAAAATGTTCTCCTCGACAACTGCAAGTCTTGATATGTTTATGAAGACTTTCTCAATACCTATATTAATTTTATCCCAATTTTTGCCATTATTTGTTGATAAATATATTCCTTCTCCATATATACCTGCAAAAATATTATTTCCTGTTACTGCAAGGCAGGTAACATTTTTATTTGACAATCCTGAAGATATATCAGACCAACTGCTTCCTTTATTAGAAGAAAAAAATATTCCACATGTAGTTCCGGCGTAAATGTTGTCCCCATATATTGCAAAATCGGAAATATAATTGCATGTCAATCCTGCATTAATTTGGTTCCAATTATCCCCATTGTCTGTTGATTTGAATATTCCTCCATTTACTGTACCGGTATAAATATTACTATTATTTATTGCTATACAATTAACTCCAGTGTAAGTCAGTCCATTATTAACCTGAGACCAATTATTACCATTATTTGTTGATAAATAAATACCTTTAATCTTAGAACCAACAAAGATGTTGTTTCCACTAATTGCAATTGTGTTTATATTTCCTACTTTATCCAGACCATTATTGCATGGCTCCCACTGGCTATAGGAGTTTACAAAGCATAAACAAAAAATAAAAATAATAAGTAGAATCTTTTTCATAAAATAATTTCTTAAATTTATTTAATTCTTCACAAATATCTGCCTGAAATCGCCGATTTTTACAAAATATATTCCTGCTGTAAATGAACTAATATCAATCTCAGTCCTGTTATTCTGTGCCTCTATGCTAAAGACTTTTATACCCATTAGAGTATAAATTTCTATAATACCAAGTGGAGCAATATTGTTTGAAATAATGCTCAGCCTGTTATCTGAGGGATTGGGAAAGATTAAAATTGTGTTATTTAAATTGAAATCATCAATTTCAGAAGGCTTATTCACAGTAACTTTAAATGTGGTAAAAACAGAGTCACTGCCACTTTTAAATATGAGTGTAATATTTGCCTCTCCGGATTTTCTTTTAACCGGTGTAATAATCATAAAA
>JBEKWK010000060.1:0-12403 GCA_049513175.1 FCB group bacterium | reverse complement strand
GACTCATACAGGAATAAAAGATTTGCCACAAGAGCAGAGAAGGTTTTTATATCCAAATCCTTCAGGAAATGAAATAACGCTACCCTTAGAGCCTGGGCTAAAAGCTAATTCAATTTGCATTTATGATTACAATGGAAATTTAATGAAAAAGGTGAATTGTAATGTACTGTTTTTAACACAAGTAACCGTGAATATAAGCGACCTGCCCGCAGGGATATATATTGCAAATATAAATTATACAGGAAAAACTGAGACATATAAATTTGAGAAGGTGAGATAGTCAATACTGATTGTCCTCCCTCTTTAATTCTCCCTCCAGAGGGAGATAAACATTGGTTGTCCCCCGCTGGCGGGGGATTAAGAAAAATAATAAAATTCTCCCCCGCTGGCGGGGGATTAAGGGGGTGGATTTCCTGATATACCGAACAACTGCCTTTCTTAATTAACACATTAATAAGCATTAATTAATCGTTATATAATTCCTTAATAAACAACATTTATTATTCAGAATAAAAATTCCGATTTGATTTATTTGTTTGTATTACATTTTTCTTTAATTTTGCATTCGCAATTTTTGTTAGTGGAAATTGTATGTTATTTTTAAATATATTAGAAAAGAAACGAACGAATAAATTAAAGAAAATATCGGTTACCTGTTTCAGTTACAAAAGTAAGGCAAATTAAGATGAACCCTTACATCATGGCAGGTACTATCGTTGTCAATCTTGCACTGGTAGCTTACTCTATTGGGATAATAGCGGAGCAAAGGAAGCATTTAGTAACAGGTTTCGTATTGACTTTTATGAGTATTGGTATAATATTCGACATTTCGGCTACAATTATGATGACGCTTGGTTCAAGCAAATCGCCTTTCACACCGCATGGAATCTTAGGCTATACGGCTTTTGCGGGAATGTTGATTACGACAATTCTGTTTTGGAGATTGATGTTGGGGAAAGGAAGAAAGCCGGATGTTCCAAAGGGTACTAATTTATTCGCAAGGTTTGCTTATATCTGGTGGCTTGTTGCTTACGTTACCGGTGTTTTAATGGCTGTGCTGAGGCATAGCAAATGATTTTAATGTTATGAAATTAATAAAAATTATTGTGAATCCTATTAAGGTAAATATAGATGAATTCAGGCTTAGTTTCCATTGTTTGGAAAACAGTGCATTATGTAATTATTATATTAATTATATGTAATTTAAGTCTTAATGCACAAAATAAATTAAGTAATATAAGCGGAACCGTTACTAATCATAAAGGCGAGGCAATCGCTTCCGTCAGGATTGCCCTCAATGAGCTAAGGAAACAGACTTTTACTAATAACTCCGGTGCGTTCAAACTTGATAAAATTCCTTTCGGCAAATATAAATTTTCGTTTTCACGTATAGGCTATGCCCGCTTAGACACTACGATTACTGTTGATAAAGCTGATTTCAGTTTCAATCTGCCGCTTGTAGAAACCGACATTATATATGATGATGTTGTCGTAACGGGAACCCGCTCTTATAAAGAAGTAGAGAACATGCCTATCCCCACGGAAGTAATCACAAAAAGTGAAATACAGGAGCAGGGAAATATTAACCTTCAGGATGTGCTGATGCAGGAAAGCGGAATGGTCATCAATGCACAACATGGCGGTTCCGGAGCCCAAATACAGGGATTAGATGCCGGATATATTTTAGTATTATTAAATGGTGAGCCTGTTTCGGGCAGAGTGGGCGGTGCAATTGATTGGACAAGGTTTTCAATAGGCAATTTCAACAGGATGGAAATCGTCCAGGGACCTTCTTCTTCACTATACGGGAGTAATGCTTTCGCAGGAGTAATTAATTTAATAACAGAAAAGCCCGTACAGCCTTTGTTATTGCGGGCATCCGGCAGGTACGGCACATATAATACTTCCGATGTCAGCGGTGAAGTTCAGCTTTTGGGAATGGATAAAAAATTAGGCGGCACCGTATATCTTGAAAATTACAATACGGACGGATTCAATCTCAATCCGGGCAGTATCACAAAGACTATAGCCGCAAACTCGCATTATAATATTAACAGCGAGCTTTTCTACGACATTGACAATAACACTAACGCAAGATTCAGTGCCAGGTTTGCTAATGAGCTTGCAAAAAATAATTATAGTGTGAAGCCCGATTCCACACCTGCAAAAATAACTAACGATGCCATAGATGATAAGGAAGATAACTTCAGCTTTAGTCTAAATCATAAATTTTCGAATAACTACAGCCTCGAAGCAAGGCTTTACGGTAATACATTCAGCACAAATGATAATAATATATACCAGCAAACGGGGCTAGTTTATGATAGCTACACTTTCAGGCAAAAAGAGGCAAAGGCGGAAATCCAATCAACCTCTTTACTTGGAACGCAACAGCTTATAGGTGGCTTCGGCGTTAATTATGACGAAGTTCAGGCTCAAAGGCTCGCAAGCGATATGGAATCCATGAAGCTTTTATACGGCTACCTACAGGATGACTGGCAGGTATTGGATAATGTTGATTTAATCGCCAGCCTGAGATTTGACGACAACAACAATTATCCTACACATTTAAGTCCGAAGATTGCAGCTTCCTGGAATCTGCTCCCGAACCTGACAATCAGAGGCTCCGTAGGGAACGGATTCAAGGCTCCCACATTCGAGGAACTATACCTGAATTGGAATAATGCGGATGAAGGGTACTCGGTGCTTGGGACTAAATATGTCGCCGAGGGATTCAATCAATTGAACAGTTCGGGGCAAATTTCACAGGTATTAATTAATCCGTCGAGTCTGAACGACATAGTACCGGAGAAGTCCACATCTTACAATTTTGGTTTCAATTATGATTTACCCGATTTCCTGAATGCAAGAGTAAGTTTTTTCAGAAATAACGTTACAGACCTGATAGATTTTCTGCCGATAGCAATTAAATCAAACGGTATGAGGCTTTATACTTATACAAATATACAAAATATATATACTCAGGGAATTGATGCCAAGCTCAGTATAAAGCTATTCCGGAATTTCACAATTGACTTGAGCTATCAGTACCTGGAAACCGCAGATGAAGATGTGCTTGCTCAAATCAGGGCTGGCAAAATATTTAAGCTCGGTGCCACAGGTGTTTTCCGTCCCGTGCAGGAATCAGAATACGGCGGCTTGTTCGACAGACCTAAACATTCAGGTGTGCTGAATTTCCTTTATACCATTCCCGATTATGGCATGACTGCTTCATTAAGGGGTATTTTCCGTAGCCGCTACGGCTATGCCGATGTTAACGGTAACTTAATTCTCGATGATGATAAAGAATATGCACCAGGATATGTACTTTGGAATTTCACGATATCAAAAGACCTGCTCTCGATGTTTACAGTGCAATTGGGAGTAGATAATATTTTTAACATGATTAGCGATAAATTTTTGACTTTGACACCCGGAAGAATTTTTTATTTAAGTTTAACGTATAATTTTATTCAAAAATAGGAGGTTTTATGTATAGATTTTTTGCAATATTTGCTTTTATTATAACACTTGTATTTGCATTGTCATGTACTAAAAGTGTTACTGAGCCTGTCGTAACCGGCGGAACCGTGCAGATTATGACTGTCACTGACCTGCCGGCAGACACAGCCGCAAAAGGAAATTTCACATTCTTCAGCTTTAAGAATAATGCCATTGTCCAAAGAACGGATTCAAATACGGCAAAATGGGACATCGCTTTTGCCGCTACTAAAATCATCACCAATGACGGTGTCAGGGGACCGGGGCTTGGCGGTGCAATTGTTTTGATGAATACGGATTTTACCAGCTTAAAGAAAGCACCCGACACTACTTATGCTACTGAGCAATCATTAACTCAGACTGCTATTATGACCGGTTCCGGTAACGGCTGGTATAACTACGACCCGAATGCACATATCATCAGTCCAATACCGGGGAATGTGCTTATAATCAAGTGTGCCGATGGCAAATTTGCTAAGCTGGTAATTTTGAGCTATTATAAAGGAGCACCTGCAGTAATTACAGATTCGAGCATAAGCAAGTATTATAAATTCCAGTTCGGCTACCAGGGTGACGGAACGAAGAATTTTTAAATACTTTTTAATTTAAGCCTTTGGCATATAGTACTTTAGTCCTCGTTCCCAAGCTCCCGCTTGGGAACTTTTGTTTTATTAAGCAGGAGCTTAGTAAAAAAGAGGTGAAATTCCTCTGACCCCATTTGACAAAAGGGGGAAAGACATTATTAATTCTAAATTTTCTTTTAAACCTCATAATTCCGCATTGTAGGGACAGAACACTGTTCTGTCTCTACTTGATAAACTTTACGAACTTTATAAACTTTACGAACTTTCAACAGAACTGAAACTTTTTACAAACGTTCACGTATTGACACTATGTTTAATTTTACAATATTTGTATTAGACAATACGTCAAATTAATTAATCAATGTCAAATTAATATACAAATGTTTAAAATATAACGGAGAATAAAATGGGAGTAGTCGAAAGAAAAGAAAGAGAAAAAGAAAGCCGCCGGCAGGAGATTTTAAAAGCCGGTGAGCAGCTTTTTATACTTCAGGGGGTACAAAATACCACTATGGAGCAAATTGCCAACAGGGTCGAAATTAGCCGTGCTACTCTTTATTTGTATTTCAGATCGAAAGAGGAACTATTTCATACAATCGTATTAAATGCTTTGAACGTGCTGTTCGATATGATGGAAGAAAGAAGCCGTCTTGAAGAAGCAACGGAAAAAAAGCTTACGGCAATCGGCAGGGGGTATCTTGATTTTTATAAGCAGTACAGGAATTATTTTAAGCTGATTAATTATATGGAGGATAGCGGTCAGGTTCCGGTTGAATACGATTCTATTGAATTATCAGCGCAGTTATTCAGAAAGTCGAATGACATCTGGGATTTGATTGTTAAAATAATTGATAAAGGTAAAGAGGAAGGTTATATCAAGGAGTCGGTAGATTCTTTTGAGACGGCGATTATGCTTTGGTCATCGAGCAACGGCATCATCCAGATTATTGACCATTTTAAATATATACATAATGAATTACCGGCTGATTTTCCACCGGAGATGCAGTTCCTCCATAATTTTTATAGTATTAACCCTGAGAAGATGCTTAATACTTTGTGGGATATGATTTTAAAAGGTATAAGAAAATAAATTTATTAATAAAGGTATGTTTCAAAATGTAAATTAAAGGGTCGAAAAGAAGAAACAGTCACAATGTACGATTTTAGATTTAATTTTTTTCAATCGTAAATCTACAATCTAAAATCTAAAATAAGATGGATTCTTCGCTACGCTCAGAATGACACACTAAAAATTGAGACTACCTATTAAATTTTGAGGTTTTTATGAAAAAATTGTTAATTATAATATTAGTTAGTTTTTATGCTTTGGGTGTATTAAAAGCAGACCCGAATGAAAAATATTTAAAAGAATATATTGGCATTGCTTTAAATAAGAATTTAGCCTTACAAAGCTCTAAAGAAATGGTAAATGTATATGACGCAAAATTGAGCGAGGCGACGGCGAATTTCTTCCCGATGTTGAATTTATCGGGCAGGTTCACAAGGGCAGGCGGTGGCAGGACTTTTGTGTTTCCTCTCGGCACGATGATGAATCCATTATACGAAGCGTTAAATATGCCAACCCGCTTTACCGATGAAGAAGTTCCATTTATAAGAACCCAGGAGCAGGATACAAAGCTGGAGCTGGTCCAACCGATTATAAATCTCGGTATTTATAATAATTATAAAGCACAGGATGACCAGTTCGAGAGTTCCAAATATGATTATAAGACTAAGGAATTGAATACGGTTTATTCTGTCAGGGAAGCATATTATAATTATGCAAAAGCCCTGCAGGTGGTGAATATACGCAGGCAATCGCTTAAACTTGGCGAAGAAAGCAAAAATATAGCAGATAAACTTTACGCTGTAGATAAAGCACCAAAGACGGATGTTCTCAGGGCTGAAGTCAATTTGGCAAATATGCAGCAGGAATTGCAGGTCGCGGTTAATAATGCCACCCTTGCAGGCAATGTATTCAACAATATATTAAACCGCGAATTGGATACACCCATAAATATGGATTCCGTCTCGATTGAAGAAATCAATAAGCCCGACACAAAAGATGCTCTTGATTTTAAAATGAAGCTGGATGACGCTTTGAACGTTGCCGTAATGGATAGACCGGAAATAAAGCAAATGGATTATGGAATGAAATCGGTTGACCATTTTAAGGATGCCGCTTCGAGTGAGTATTATCCTTCTTTGTCTTTGGTAGCGGATTACGGAATACAGGGGATAAATTATGTCGTTGATAAAGGGGCGGCTTACTGGATGGTATCGGGTATGCTTAGCTGGAATCTTTTTTCCGGATTAGGCACCCATGCAAAAGTTCAGGAAGCAAAGGCTCAGTACAGCTCTATGGAAAGAAGCTATGAAAGTCTGAAAGCCCTTGTCAGGTTGGATGTGAAAAATAATTATATAAATTTAAAGAATAATCTCGACCGCCTCGATGTAGCAGGTAAAGCAGTTAATTCAGCTAATGAGAATTACATTTTGAATATGAAAAGATATGCCGAAGGGCTGAATCCATTTATAAATTTACTTGATGCCGAGCTTTCAATGAATCTTGCGAAGGAAAATTACGTAATGGTATATTATGATATTTTGACTGCAAGAGCAAGTTTGGAAAAGAGTATTGGAATGAATAATTATTAAAATTATCTATAAAAAGGAGTACAAAAATGAAAAAAGTTATTATTATTGGTAGTGCATTGGCTTTGCTTTTCATTGCATTGACAATCGCAAGATTAATCAGCAAAGCATCACAGGAAAAAGTAAAAACGGGTAATACATTTATTACCGTAGATTGTGAAAATGTTGTAGTTGGTAAAATTGACGGAATTATGAATTATACAGGCACTGTCGAAGGAATTCACGAAGCTACTGTCATTTCCCAGACAGCCGGGGTAGTGGTAAAAGTAAATACTCAAATAGGAAAAAGATGCTCAGCCGGTGAAATTCTTGCAGTTGTCCAGAATGCACAACAGCAGGCAGGTTTGGAGCAGGCAAAAGCTCAGGTTTTAGCTGCAGAAAGCAATCTCGATAAAGCTAAAAATGACCTTGCTCGCTATGAAAAATTATATAAGGATAATGTCGCAACAAAGGATAACCTCGAAATGTCCCAACTTAATGTAAAAGGGGCGGAAGCACAGCTAAAATCAGCCCAGGCAGGCTTGAAAATGGCTGAAAAACTGCTTCAGGATACTTATATTAAAGCTACTATAAACGGATATATTTCAACCAAAGACTGCGATATCGGGGCAACTGTGGCTCCGGGTACTAAGATTGCCCATATAGTTGATATTTCAAAGTTTAAAATCAGAATTATGGTAGGTGAAAATGATGCGGTAAAGCTACATAACGGGAAAACTGTTGATGTACTCATAGATGCTTTACCCGATAAGACATTTGAAGGGACAATAAGCTCAATCGGGTTCAGCACCGAAAACGGCTTAAGGTCTTATCCGGTAGAAGTTACAATAGATAATAAAACTAAAGACCAGATTAAATCAGGGATGTTTGCCCGTTGCGTAATCAATGCCGAAACAAAAGATAATGCCATGCTTGTTCCTGAAAGAGCTGTAATTATGAACAATGACGGGACGACAAGTGTTTTCGTTCTGCAAAACGGCAAAGCTTATCTGAAAAATGTAAAAGTCGGCATAAAGAACGGTGGAAAATACGAAATCGTATCAGGTTTAAGTCCCGATATGAAGGTCGTAACAGGCGGCAAAGAAAGATTAAATGACGGTTTGCAGGCAAAGGAGAGCTACAGATGAAACTGACAGAAATAGCAATAAAAAGACCGGCATTTATGTCCATGATATTCATCGCTTTGGTGGTTATCGGTCTGTTCTGCTACTTTAATATGGGTGTTGATTTGCTTCCTAAGATGGATTGGCCCATGGTGTTTGTCTCCACTATTTATCCGGGTGCCGGACCGAAGGAAATTGAAACGCAAGTCTCCAAGCCGATGGAAGAAGCTTTGTCTTCTATCAATGGGATAAAAAACCTCAGAACATATTCCAGCGAAAATGTTTCTTTCGCATGGATTGAATTTAATATGTCTGCGGATGTCAATATAGCTTTGAATGATGTCGAAAGAAAAGTAAATGAAATGAGGATTAATCTGCCTAAAGACTGCAAACAGCCGGAGGTTTCAAAAGCAGACATTAATGCTCTACCTATATTAAGATTATCCATAACCTCGAATATGAATCCCAAATCCTTTTTTCAGTTTGTCAAGGATAATGTAAAACCAAGGCTGGAACAGGTTGAAGGAGTTGCAACTATCGTTATTGTAGGCGGAAAGGAAAGGGAAATTAGGATTGAAATTGATAACGACAAACTTAAAGCATATAATCTTTCAATTATGCAGGTTTCGCAGGCTCTGGTAGCTGAAAATATAGATTTCCCGACAGGAAGCGTTATGCAGAAGGAAAATAATTATATTGTCAGGGTAGCAGGTAAATTCACAGACCTCGAAATGATGAAGAATATGATTATTGCTTCGACTCCTTCAGGCAAAATTTTGTTAAGGGATATTGCAAATGTAATTGATACATACAAGGAAAGCTATACATTAAGCAGACTGCAGGATGTGAACAGCATAGGAATGATTATTCAGAAAGCTTCCGATGCCAACGCAATCAAGACAAGCGACAGAATCCGTGCCGCTATGAAAAACATGGAAAAGTTATATGCCGCTAATGATTTGAAGTTCAACATTGCACAGGATATTACAAATTACACAAGAGACTCTTTAAATGATGTAATGAGAGACCTTGGGCTTGCTATCCTTTTCGTAGCATTAATCTTATTCCTTTTCCTTCACGATATTAAAAACTCGCTGATAGTGTTGCTTTCGATACCGACTTCATTAGTTTCGGCTGTTATTATGATGTATATTTTGGGATTTACAATAAACATGATAACCTTATTGGCATTGACTCTCGTTATAGGTATTCTTGTGGATGATTCGATAGTCGTGCTGGAAAACATACACCGTCATCTCGAAAAAGGTGAAACGCAAAAGGAAGCCGCATTGAAAGGCAGAAGCGAAATAGGGCTTGCCGCTATTGCCATAACACTTGTTGATGTCGTAGTCTTCCTGCCGATTGCGATGCTTAGCGGAATTGTCGGGAAAATCTTCCGTGAATTCGGCTTGACGGTAGTCGTGGCAACATTGTTTTCCTTATTTGTATCGTTTACACTGACTCCTCTACTTGCTTCGAGATGGTCTAAAGTGGTTATTTTCACGAAAGAGACCTTGCTTGTACGTTTCATCAAGCGGTTTGAAAAATTTATGGAAAGAATAGGCGAAGGATACAGGAAAGCTCTCGGCTGGTCGCTTGACCACAGGAAAACCATTATCGGCGTGAGTTTCGGCTTGTTATTAATTAGTATAACCTTTCTGCCTTTGGGCTTGATAGGCACTGAATTTATGCCGGAATTAGACAGGGGAGAATTTGCAGTTAATATAGAAATGCCTTTCGGAACAAGTATAGACAGGACTAATGAAGCCACAGCCAGGCTGGAAGCTATGCTCAAAAAGATGCCCGAAGTGGAGCGGTATTATACAACAGTCGGCAGACATGAAGTGTCGTTTGGAGATGCTGAAAGGTCTTATTACAGCCAGGTTCAGATTAAGCTTGTGCCTGCAAGTAAGAGACCTTCTACTCAAAAAATGATTGACAGAACGCTGGAAATGGCAAGGTCTATTCCCGGTATGAAGGCTAATGCATCGCTTATAGGTATGTTCGGTGCTTCTGATGAATCGCCAATGGCTATCGAAGTGAGAGGCATTGACCTTGATAAAATTATTCCGGCTTCCGAAAAAATTCTCGATGTTGTAACTAAGATTAAAGGTACAAGAGATGTCCGGACCTCATGGGAAGAAGGACAGCCGGAAGTAAAAGTAGTAATTGACCGTACAAAATGTGCAAATTACAGCCTTAGTTTGGGTGAAGTGGCAATGTGCCTGCGAAATGCACTCGAAGGCGATGTTTCCACAAAATACAAGGAAGGCGATACTGAATATGACATGAGGGTAATCCTTGCAAAGAAGAACAGGGATAATACTGAAGATGTAAAGAATATTACAATTCAAAACAGGCTCGGACAGCAAGTCAGGCTCGATGAAATCGCAACTATCTATTTCGGCAAAGGTCCTACCCAGATAGCACGTAAGGACAGGGCTCGCATCATTACAATTATGAGCAATCTGGACGGAACAAAACCTGTCGGTGAAGTAACAAATGAGATTGCGGCAGAAGTAAAGAAATTGAATTTACCCTCAGATGTTGATGTTTACTATGCCGGTGCATCCGAGGACATGCAAAGTATGTTTTCCGATATGATGCTTGCCATATTTTTCGCAATATTGTTCGTATATATGATAATGGTGAGCTTGTTTGAATCATTCATACATCCCTTCACGATTATGTTTGCATTGCCTGTAGCCCTTTTCGGAGGATTATCGGGATTGATGCTTGCGGGACAGAACCTGAACGTATTCTCGATGATTGGAATATTGCTTTCAATGGGACTTGTTACCAAAAATGCAATCCTGCTTGTGGATTATACTAATAACCTGAGAGCAACAGGAATGCCCATGAGAGAAGCTATCCTAACAGCAGGTCCAATCAGGTTGAGACCAATATTAATGACCACTTTGACTATGGTATTCGGTATGCTCCCATTGGCAATAGGAATCGGCTCCGGCGGAGAATTCAGAAGAGGCATGGCAGTAGTTGTTATCGGTGCTTTGATTAGCTCTACACTACTTACGCTGGTTTTAGTACCTGTGATGTACACAATAATGGAAGGCTTAAGAGTAAGATTCCCCGCTTTATTCAAAAAGCTCAGCTTTTCTAAAAAGAAAATAGCTGTGGAAATGTAATAATAAAAATGCCGTCAGGATAATACCTGACGGCAGTATTTTTCAAATTTTATTTCTTTATATAAACTACTTTCTCCAAACCTTTAAAATCAGAATCTTGTTCGGTAGTAAGGTCGGAAACTTTGCCCTGCATCATTTGGGCTATTACATACAAAGCGATATTTTCATCCTTTTCAATGAGGATTTTTTTGAATACTTCGGTAATTATTATAGTTGGAACAATTAAATCACCGGTATTTTCAATTGCTTTTGCAAAATGCCCTGCATTTTTAGCATTAGCAAAATATTCAAGCCAGCCGGATGAATCAACAATATTCAAAACCTGTCTTTCTCCCTGACTATTTCTGTATTTATGCCCTTAAGAATACCTCTCATTTTTTTTATGTCTTCTAAAGGGATTATTTCAATTCTATTATCATAGTTAATCAGTTTGACCTTTTGTCCGGGCTTTAAGCCTGCTGACTTTCGGATTTCTTTTGGTATTACTACCTGATATTTCGGTGAAATAATAACTGTATTCATAATTTATCCTACAAAATATTAATCGTTCATTAAATCGTTAAACGAAATTAATGAAAAAATATTTAATAAAATAATTTATTTACCTTAAGTCAGGAGTTTTCTCCTGACTGCCAGTAGGATGTTCCCAAGCGGGAGCTTGGGAACAAGGACACGGGTCATGTTGAGCGAAGCGAAACATCCAGAAACCGCATCAAATCTGGATTCTTCGCTACGCTCAGAATGACTATCATTTTGATTTAATACTTTTGTGATATTGACTTTTGATTTTTATTAACCGGGGCGAGTCCACCTCGCCCCTACGGCGTAATCATTTCTTCAGAAACAACTTTGTTAGCTCACTGTTTTTTATCATATAAACCCCTGTCGGCAATGTCCCGATATTAATTCTTGTTTCAGTGCTTTCGGCAACAACTGACATTAATTTATTCCCCAGCATATCAAAAATGTCAATATTTTTGCCTATTATATTTGCAGAATTAATATTCAGAAAATCGCCTGCAGGATTGGGATATAAAGCATTGAGGTATTCATTAGGCAATTCATTGATTCCTGTAATTGACTTGTTCGGAGTTAATAAAAATAATTTTGTATGGTCGGCTAAAAGTAAATATTTTCCATTTATTGAATAATCAATTCCACTTGCTGAATGAATCCCAGAATAATAAATAGAAGTATCATTTATAAAGTCCCATATTTGAGTTCGATTTGAATCTCTAAATAATCCCCCACCCCCAAAAAGCAAGTACTGATTATCTGGTGAAAAATTTATAATACCATAATAATTACCTAATTTTTCTTTTGTAAATGTTTTATAGAGAGTATCTGCATCCATATCCCAAACAGTATTTGAATATTGTGTTGTTGCTCCACATAAATATTTTCCATCTCTTGA